>DATCFW010000243.1:0-8037 GCA_036509295.1 Solirubrobacteraceae bacterium
TGCCGCCCAGCGCCGGTCGCGACGCGCGCGGGCGCCTGACGATCGCCGGGTGCGCAGTGGCGGACGTCGTCGCCGCCGCCGGCACCCCCGCGCTGATCCTCGACGAGGGCGAGCTGCGCGCTGCCGCGCGGGAGTACGTCGAGGCCTTCGCCTCCCGCTGGCCGCGCAGCACCGTGTACTTCGCCTCCAAGGCGCTGTCGTGCTCGGAGGTGATCCGCGTGTTCGCGCAGGAGGGGCTCGGCTGCGACGTCGCCTCCGCGGGCGAGCTGGCGATCGCCCTCGCCGGCGGCCTGCCCCCCGAGCGGATCCTGATGCACGGCAACGCGAAGCGCGACGCCGACCTCATCCCGGCGCTGGAGGCCGGGGTGGGGCTGATCGTGGTCGATTCGCTGGACGAGCTGCACCGGCTGGAGCGGCTGGCCACCAGGTCACAGCGGCTGCTGCTGCGCGTCAACCCGTCGGTCGCGGCGCCGACGCACGAGGCGATGGCCACCGGCCACGAGGACTCCAAGTTCGGCCTGCCGCTCGATCAGTTGCACGAGGCCGTGGCGCGGATCGAGCGCGCGCCGCTGCTGGCCCTGGAGGGCCTCCACGCGCACATCGGCTCGCAGATCCTGGAGCTGGAGCCGTTCGAGCGCTGCGTGCGTGAGCTGGCGGGGCTGAGCGGCATCGCCCCCCTGCGTACGTTCGACCTCGGCGGCGGCCTCGGCGTCCGCTACCTGCCCGACGAGCCCGAGGCGCCGAGCGTCGACGAGTACGCGCGGCGCCTGATCGACGCCGCGCGCGCGGCGCTGCCGGCCGACGCGCGGATCATCGTCGAGCCCGGCCGCTCGCTCGTCGCCCGGGCGATGGTCACCGCCTACCGGGTCGTGTCGGTCAAGCGCGCGGGGCGAACGTTCGTCTCGGTCGATGGGGGCATGGCCGACAACCTGGAGCCGATGATGTACGACACCCCCTTCGCTCCGTTCGTGCTCGACGCCGACCGTCCGGCTGAGCGCTGCGACGTCGTCGGCCCGCACTGTGAGACGGGCGACCGGCTCGTCCAGGGCGCGCTGCTCGCCTCGCCGCGCGTGGGCGATGCGGTCGTGGTGCCCGTGACCGGTGCCTACTGCTATGCGCTGGCCAACAACTACAACGGCGCGTGCCGACCCCCGGTCGTGCTGTGCTGCGACGGCGCCGCCCGGGTCGTGCAGCGCCGAGAGACGATCCCGGACCTGCTGGCGCGCAACTGCGACACCCCGCTCGGGATCGAGGAGCATCGCTTGGCCGGCGACAGCTCCGGCAGCAGCTCGTCGTAGGCGTCGACGACTGAGACCGCTACTCTCCGCCGCCGGCCTTACGCGCGTGCATCGGCAGACGAAAGGTCAGCAGGAAGGCGACGGCCAGCGGCGCCAGCGCCACCCAGGCGGCGATGCGCAACGCATCGGTGGGGAGGTGGCCGGCGGTCAGGTGGGAGAAGAAGATCGTCCCCAGGACCGCCACCCCGAGCGCTGAGGCGAGCTGCTGGACCGCGTTGAGCACCCCGGAGGCCGAGCCGACCTCGTCCATCGCCACCCCGGCGAGGATGATGTCGAACAGCTGTCCGAACCCGAAGCCGGCCCCGAGCCCGATCACCAGCAGGCCCGGCAGCAGGTCCAGCGTGTCGGCCGAGCGGAGGCCCGCCATCGTCACCGCCAGGATCGCCGCGCCGAGCGCCGCCAGCGTGATGCCGAGGTGCAGCAGGTGCCGTCCCAGCTTCGCCACCAGGGCGAAGGACGCCACCATCGACACGACCATCCCGGCGGTCAGCGGCACCAGCGTCAGTCCGGCGTGGATCGGGGAGAAGCCCTCGCCGATCTGGCAGAACAGGGAGACGATCAGGAGCAGCCCGGCGAACGTGGCGAAGAACGCCAGCGCCACCATGATGCCGTCGGTGTAGGTGCGGTTGCGCAGCAGCGTCGGCTCAATCAGCGGCGCGTCCCGGCGGCGGCGCTCGTAGGCCAGGAAGGCCACCAGCAGCAGGGCGCCGGCGCCGAGCATGGCGAAGGTCCAGGCCGGCCAGCCGGCCGCGCGCCCCTGGATGAGCGGGTAGACGATCCCCACTGCCGCCAGGCCGACGAGGATCATGCCGCCGAGGTCGAGCCTGACGCCCGGCTTGGCCGCCCCGCGCGGCAGCCAGCGCAGTGCTCCGCCGAAGGCCACGACGCCGACCGGCACGTTGATCAGGAACACCATCCGCCAACCGGTCGCCAGGATGTCGGCATCGATCAGCACGCCGGCCAGGATCGGCGCGGCGATCGCCGACAGGCCCATCACCGGCCCGAACGTGGCGAACACCTTCGGCATCTCCGCCTCGGGGAAGACCTCCTTGATCAGCCCGAAGCCCTGCGGGATGAGCAGGGCGCCGAACGCGCCCTGCAGCACGCGGACGGCGATCAGCAGCCCGGGTGTCCGGCTCGACACGAACTCCGTTCGTGTCGAACGTCGTTCGTGACGAACACTGTACGTCACGAACGGAGATCGTGTCAAGTAGGGTTCTCGCTGTGGCATCGCCGCCCCGCGCCCGCAGCACCCGTGACCGTCCGGCCAAGCCGCCGCTGAGCGAGGACGGCATCCTCGACGTGGCGATGCTGATCCTGCGTGAGGAGGGACTGGAGGCGGTGACGATGCGCCGCCTGGCCGGCGAGCTGGACACCGGGCCAGCGTCACTGTACGTGTACATCTCCGGCCGCGACGAGCTGCGCAACGCCATGCTCGACCGTGTCGCCGGCATGGTCGAGCTCGAGACGCCCGACCCGGCGCAGTGGCGCGCGCAGCTCCACCGGCTCATGCACGGGTTGCTGGCGGCGATGGTCGCCCACCCGGGCATCGCCACGGTCGCCGTCGCCAATCCGCCGACGACCGAGCGGTCCCTCCTCGCCGCCGAGAACATGCTCGCTCTGCTTCGGGCCGGCGGCGTCACCGATCGCGACGCGGGCTGGGCGTGCGACATCCTTCCCCTGATCACGACCGCTTCGGCGGTCGAGGCGGCGGTCCACCAGCAGCGCGGACAGGAGGAGAGCGACGGCGACTTCGTGCAGCGGCTCGTCCAGGCGTTCGCCGCGCTGCCGCCGGCTCGCTTTCCCAACCTCACTGCGCTGGCGCCGGAGATGACGTCGGGCGACGGCGACGAGCGCTTCCGCTTCGCGATCGACGTGTTCCTGGACGGGCTCGTGGCTCGCGCGAAGGCGTAGCGCAGTCGCGGAGAGGCACATTGCAACTGCCCGCGGCGGGCAGGACTCGCGGCGGCCCGGGCGAAGCTCACGGTCATGACAGAGCACCAGAGCAGCCGAACGCTCGTCAAGTCGGCGCCCGAGTTGTGGGCGGAATGCAGCGACGCGGCGTCGCTGACCCGGCACCTGGGAACGTTCGGCGAGATCCACATCACCAAGCTCGAGCCCGAGACCGCCGTTGCCTGGGAGGGCGCCGCCGTGAGCGGCACGGTGCGGCTCGAGCCGTCGGGATGGGGAACTCGCGTCACCCTGACGATGAGCGAGGCGGCCGGCGAGGTCCTCGTGCCGGAACCGCCGCCGGCCGCAGCCGCCCTGGCTGAGCCTAAGCCTGAACTTGAGCTTAAGGTTGAGTTTGAGCCCGACCCCGAGCCCGAGCCCGAGCCCGAGCCCGACGCCGAGCCCGAGCCCGAGACGGAGCCGCTCGAGGTTGCGGTCGCCGTCGCGGCGGCCGCCGAGGTCGACGCGGACGCCGCTCCCGACGCCGGCGAGCCTGCGGCCTCACCGCCGCGGATGCTTGGCCGACTGCTGCTCATGTTCCGCCGCCGGGCGGTCGTCGCCGAGTCCGACGCAGTTGTCGCCGAGTCCGACGCGGTTGTCGCCCAGCCCGAGGCCGTTGTCGCCGCGCCGCACCCCGTCGTCGAGCCGGACCCCGTCGTCGTCGAGCCCGACACCGTCGTCGAGCCGCCGACGGCCGCCGCGGAGCTCCCGCCCGAGGCCGCCGCGTCGCCCGTGCCTCCCGGGCCCGGGGGCGGAGAGGCGCTCACCGCCGCGCTGGACAGTCTCGGCCGCGCGCATCACCGCCCGTACTCGCGCTGACACCGGTCGCAGCGCCCGGGCGGCTCACCGCCGGGAACCCGCGAACCCCCGCAACGCCTAGACTCGCGCGCCAATGCGCGAGAAGGCACCCGAGACCTATGAGGAGAAGCTCTCCCAGCTGCAGGAGCTGCGCGAGGACGCCGTCCACAACGCCGGCCAGGCGGCGGTGGACAAGCAGCACGAGAAGGGCAAGCTCACCGCCCGGGAGCGGATCGGCAAGCTGCTCGATCCCGGTTCCTTCCAGGAGCTCGACGTGTTCGTGCGCCATCGCACGCTTGACTTCGACATGCAGAAGAACCGCCCGTACGGCGATGCCGTCGTCACCGGCCATGGGACCATCGAGGGCCGTCGGGTGTGCGTGTTCAGCCAGGACTTCACCGTGTTCGGTGGCTCGCTGGGCGAGGTGATGGCCGAGAAGATGTGCAAGATCATGGATCTGGCGGCCAAGATCGGCTGCCCGGTGGTCGGCATCAACGACTCGGGGGGCGCGCGGATCCAGGAGGGGGTCGTCTCGCTCGGCGCCTACGGCGACGTGTTCCTGCGCAACGTCCGCTCGAGCGGGGTCATTCCACAGATCAGCCTGATCATGGGCCCGTGCGCCGGCGGCGCCGTCTACTCGCCGGCGATCACGGACTTCGTGTTCATGGTCAAGGAGACCTCGCACATGTTCATCACCGGCCCTGAGGTGATCAAGACGGTCACCGGCGAGGAGGTCGGCTTTGAGGAGCTCGGCGGCGCCATGTCGCACAACTCCAAGTCCGGCGTGGCCCACTTTGCGTCCGACGATGAGGACACCTGTCTCGAGGACGCCCGCTACCTCCTGTCGTTCCTGCCCCAGAACAACCTCGAGCCCCCACCGCGGATGATCCCCACCGACGATCCCCTCCGCGAGGATCCGGAGCTCGATTCGGTCGTCCCCGACAACCCGAACAAGCCCTACGACATGCGCGACGTCATCCGCCACATCGTCGACGACGGTGAGTTCTACGAGGTGCACGAGCACTACGCGCGCAACATCGTGTGCGGGTTTGCCCGCCTCGACGGGTTCTCGGTCGGCGTCGTCGGCAACCAGCCGTCGCAGCTGGCCGGCGTGCTGGACATCGAGTCCTCCGAGAAGGCGGCGCGCTTCATCCGCACCTGCGACGCCTTCAACATCCCGATCGTCACCTTCTGCGACGTGCCCGGTTTCCTGCCCGGCACCACCCAGGAGTGGGGCGGGATCATCCGCCACGGCGCCAAGCTCCTGTACGCCTACGCCGAGGCGACCGTGCCCAAGATCACGATCATCACGCGCAAGGCCTACGGCGGCGCCTATGACGTGATGGGGTCAAAGCATCTGGCCGCCGACTTCAACTTCGCCTGGCCGACCGCCGAGGTGGCGGTGATGGGGCCCGAGGGCGCGGTCAACATCATTTACCGCCGCGACATCGCCGCCTCGCCGACGCCCGACACCCGCCGCCAGAAGCTGATCGAGGACTACAAGGCGCACTTCGCCAACCCGTACGTGGCGGCCGAGCGCGGCTACATCGACGACGTGATCGTCCCCCACGAGACCCGCCCGAAGGTGATCACCGCGCTGCACACGCTCCAGAGCAAGCGCGAGCCCGGGCCGCGCCGCAAGCACGGGAACATCCCCCTGTAAGGCACTCCCGCGCCTCCGGCGGCTGATCAGACAGCCGTCCGGATTCCGGGCCGCCGGCGCAGCTGTGCCCGGACTGCCGTCGATACGACGGCATGTCCCGCAGCCGGCGATTGCTCACGCTCGCCTTGACGGCCCTCGCGCTGTTGGGGTCATCAGCGTCCGCGCACGCCGCTGATCGCGCCACGGTCGCGCTCGCGCCCCACGATCCCGCCGGGCTGGCGGCCTACGCGACCGCGGTGACCGCCCGCGGTTCGCCGGCGTACGGCCGGTATCTGACCGTGGCCCAGTTCGCACGCCGGTTCGGGGCCAGGCCGGCGGCGGTGACTGTGGTTCGCCGCGGGCTGGCCGCCCACGGCCTGCGCGCCGGGGCGATCTCCGCCAACGGGCTGACGCTCGCGATCACCGCCACCGCGCCGGTCGCCCACCGTGCCTTCGCCACCGCGGCGGGCGGACGCGACGTCGCGGCGCCGGCGATCGCCGGCCGCGTCGCCGGGCTGGTGCAGGCGGTCATCGGGTCGGGCGCGTCGGCGCCGACCGCGTCGGTGATCGTCCCCGGGGCGGCGGCGCACGCGTTCGACGTGACCGCCGCGACGGTGGCGCCGGCCACTCCCGCGGCGGGTCCGCAGCCCTGCCCGATCGCGCGGGCCGCCGGCGGGGGAGGCGCCGGCTACACCGCCGATCGGATCGCCTCCGCGTACGGCCTGTCGGGCTACTACGGCGCGGGCGACGAGGGGGCGGGCGTGACGATCGCCCTCTATGAGCTCGAGCCGTTCAGCGCCGCCGACGTGGCCGCCTACCAGTCCTGCTACGGGACCACCGCCGACGTGCGCACAATCCCCATCGACGGCGGCGCCGGCGCCGGCGCCGGCAGCGGTGAGGCGGCGATGGACATCGAGACGGCCATCGGTCTCGCCCCGCGGGCGACGATCAACGTCTACGAGGGTCCGGCGACCGGCCTGGGCGCCTATGACACCTACAGCCGGATCGTCGCCGACGACTCGGCCCAGGTGATCTCCACCTCCTGGGGGCAGTGCGAGGCGCTCGAGGGTGCCGTTCCAGCCGCGGCCGAGCAGACGCTGTTCGAAGAGGCGGCGGTCCAGGGCCAGTCGCTGGTCGCGTCGGCCGGGGATCAGGGCTCCGACGATTGCGGCGACCGTCGGCCGTCGGTGGACGATCCGGCCAGCCAGCCGTGGGTGACAGGGGTCGGCGCGACGTCGCTGCAGACGACCGGCGATCTCGTCTGGAACGACTCGCTCGGAGCATCGGGTGGCGGCGCCTCCCGACTGTGGGGCCGCCCCGCCTATCAGAATCAGCTCGCGCTGCCCCAGTCGGGCGTCACCTGCGGCGCTGCCGGCACCGCCTGCCGGGAGGTGCCGGACCTGTCGATTGACGGAGACCCCGCCACCGGCTACGTCGCCTACTACCTCGGCGCCTGGCGGCTGGTGGGGGGGAGCAGCGTCGCGGCGCCGGCCATCGCCGCGCTGACGGCGCTTGCCGACGCGTCGCCCGCGTGCGCCGGCCATCGCATCGGCTTTCTCAACCCCGACCTCTATCGCGCCGCGGCGGCGAACTACGCCGCGAACTTCCACGACGTCACCGCGGGCACGAACGGCTTCGATTCGGTCGCGGGGTTCGCCGCCGACCCGGGCTACGACATGGCCTCGGGCCTCGGCACCCCCGGGGCGTCGCTGGGACCGACCCTGTGCCGCGATGCGGTGAGCGGCGCGAGCCGCGCGTCAACGGGCTCCACCGCGCACGGACCGCAGGCGGTCAGCGCCTCATCCGCCGTGCGACTGGGGCGGTCACGCAACCGCACCGGACTTGTCGGCGTGGCCGTGCATGTCCGGGTGGCGGCCCATGATCCCCAAGGGGGGCGGCTGACCTACACCGCCACCGGCCTGCCGCGAGGACTGCGGCTCAGCGCTCGCACCGGGCGTATCTCTGGCCGGCCCCGCCGAGTCGGATCCACGATCGTGCGCCTGCGCGTATCCGACGATCGCGGGGGCTCGGCCACGACCATGTTCCGGTGGAGGATCGCGGCGCGGCGCTTCACCGGGTGATCGGGCGGCGCGGCCCCGCGGATCCGATACGCGTCGTCGTTTCGGTGATGCGCGGTCAGCCCATTGTGCTGACGCTCATCCTCGGCTGGTGGTAGCCCAGCGTCACGCAGACGGAGCCGCCGCGACGACGCGCTGACAGCGCGACGGGACCCGGCCGTAGCCGGGTCCCGTCGATACGTCTTTAGGCTCTGCGGCTTTCGATCAGCCCGGTCGTGTGTCCGGACGCCAGCCTGCTGCTACTGCTCTCATTCCCCCAGGTCGTACCGGG
>DATCFW010000244.1:0-16076 GCA_036509295.1 Solirubrobacteraceae bacterium
GAGCTCCCGGCTGATCGGCCGCCACGTCGGCTGGCATCCGGCACGGATCATCGCCGGCCTGTTCGACGAGCCCCAGGACGCGCATATGGTCTACCCGATCAGCGCCCACTGCATGAAGTTCCAGCGCGACGCCGACGGCGGCTTCATCGTCGAGGCCGCCACGATCCAGGATCCGATCGGCTTCGCGGTCATGGTGGCCGACGAGGACGGCGTGCCGATGTGGGGCCGGGAGCTGAGCGAGACGGTCCGGCGGTACCGGTACCTCGCGGGACTGCTGACGATGGTCACCGACGAGAACACCGGCACCGCGTGGATCGACGAGGATGGCCGTGACCGCTACTCGTACGAGTGGAGCGCCACGGTGCAGGAACGCGACGTGGCCGCCCAGCGATTCGCCCGCGAGGCGCTGCTGGCCGCCGGCGCCACGCGTGTCCTGCCGAGCAGCCAGTCGAGCACCCATGTCCAGGGCGGCTGCCGGATGGGCTCCGATCCCGAGCGCTCGGTCGTCGACGACCACGCGGAGTCTCACGACGTGAGACGATTGTTCGTCGGCGACGGCTCGGTCGTGCCGTGCACCCTGTCGGTGAACCCGTCGCTGACGATCATGTCGCTGGCGAGCCGTCTGGCGGGTTACTTGATCGCGGGCGAGCACGGGTACTTCGAGCGCGCGTCCGCGCACGCCGCGGCGTAGCTCCGGATGAGGGTGGTCATCTCAGGCGCCGGCGGCGGCGTCGGTGCGTCGGTGGCCTTCAACCTGCTGCTGTCCGATCTCGACTGCGAGGTGGTGGCGCTCGACGCCCGCGTGAACATGCTGCGCTCGCACCTGTGGGACCTCGAGCAGGTGCTCGAGCAGGGCGCCACCGGGACGTTGCGTGAAGGCGAGGACGGCGACATTGCCGACGCCGACGTGCTCGTCGTCACCGCGGCCGCCCCGCTCACCGTCAACACCTCGCGGATGGTGTACCTCGAGGCCAACGCGGCGATCCTCGCCCCGCTGCTGGACCAGCTGCCGACGGGTTGGGGCGGCACGGTGATCGTCGTCACCAACCCGGTCGATCCGCTGTGCACGTGGGCGGCGCGCCGCACGGGGCTGGATCGCAACCGGCTGCTGGGCTACACGCTCAACGACTCGCTGCGACTGCGCACCGGAATCGGGACGGCGCTCGGAGTCACGCCCGGGCGCGTGAGCGCGTGGGCGATCGGCGAGCACGGGGACCAGGCGGTGCCGCTGTGGGACCGGGTGGCCGTCGACGGCGCCGCGGTGGCGCTCGACGACGCGCAGCGCTCCGCGGTGCGCGAATTCGTGGAGGGGTGGTACGTCCGGCACGTCGCCCTGGACTCGGGGCGCTCCTCGACGTGGACCTCGGGGCTCGGCGTCTCCCGGATGGTGCGCGCGTGCGTCGATCGGACCGGGGACGAGCTGTGGCCCGCATCGATCATGCTCGCGGGGGAGTACGGCCTCGACGGCGTCAGCCTCAGCGTTCCGGTGACGCTCGGCGGCGGCGGCGTTCGCGGGATCGTCGAGTGGGAGCTGTCAGAGGCCGAGCGCGACGGGCTGGAGGCCGGCGCGCGGTTCGTGCGCGACGCCGCCGCTGGGCTGCGCTAGTGGATTGCCGCCACCGTCGCGACAGGCGGAAACGTCACCGTCATCGACGGTAACGATGGGGCGCGGGTGGTCGGCAAACGTCCCAGAAGCAACGCCGATCGGCGAAAGGTGGACGTTTGCCGTCCCTAGAGGGGCGAACGTCCCTGACAGCGGCGGCGATCCTGACCGAGGGACTTTGCCGTCGTGAGCAAGGCGAACCTCCCTCGAGCGCCGCACCGACCGCGAAAGGGGATGTTGCCGGCCTCAGAGCGGCCACGCCTCCCCGACCCCCTTCCCCAGCCGCCGTTGTTCGCTTCTCAGGCCACCCGACGCCAACCGCCTGGTCGGCGTCAGCTCGGCGGGGCTGCGGGCGCGGTGAGCCGAGCGGTCAGCCGAGTGCGATCTCGACGAGCAGGGGCTCGCGGCGATCGGCCAGCTGCGGCAGCACCTCGTCGAACGTCTCGATCAGCTGCTCATAAGTGCTCACGTTGATCGCCGGGCAGCCGAGGCAGCGAGCGATCCCGGCGATGTCGATCGAGCCGAACGCCGGCCAGGCAGCGGGCGCATTGGCGGCCCGAGCGAGGTTGTCCATCACCGCATACCGGCCGTTGGCCATGACCAGCAGCAGGACCCCGACCTCGTAATGGGCGGCGCTCCACAGCGCCTGGATGGCGTACATGGAGGATCCGTCGCCGACCACCCCGATGACCGCCCGCTCCGGATTGCCCAGCCTCAGCCCCACCGAGCCGGCCACGCCGAAGCCAAGCCCGCCGTTGCCGCAGGCGAGGAATCCACCCGGAGTCGTGATCGGGACGCGCTGGTACAGCTCGGACTGGGAGGACGGGGTCTCCTCGACGATCACCGTGTCATGGGTCATCCGCTGCGCCAGCGCGGCGTAGACGTGGCCGGGGGTCAGCGACTCGTCCGGCCCGGGGACCGGCGGCGGGGGCGGACGGAGTGGTTGGGACCCGGCCGCCCCGGCCGCCGCGCCCGCCGCGCCGGTGCGCTCGGCCACCTCCTCCACGAGCGCGACCAGGACGGCGGCCAGGGGCGCCACCACCGCCAGCGCGCAGGGGCTCCGGTGGGCCTCGCCGGGATCGTCGGTGAGCACCGCGACGCGCGTGCCCTCGTGGACCATCGGGCCCGGATCGTCGAACAGGTACAGACGGAACGCATTGGTGCCGACGGCGAGCACCAGATCGTGCGGGGCGAGGGTGTCGCGCATCTGGCATCGCCGCCACGGCAAGTGGCCGGCGAACTGCGGGTGGTCCTGCGGGAACCCCGCCGCCCGCGCGAACGACTCCTGCCAGACCGGGCAGCCGAGGCGCTCGGCCAGCGCGATCACGCCTTCCCAGCCCCCCTCGCCATCGCCGCCCCGCCCCACCACGAGCGCCGGCGACGACGCGCGATCGATCATCTCGGCCAGGTCTCCCAGCTCGCTCGGTGCGACCGTCTCGGTTCGCACCGTCCGCTCGGGAAAGCCGGCGGCGAACTCGTCGGCCGGTTCTGACCAGTCGCCCATGGGGACGACCACCAGGGCCGGCCCGCGCTGGGCGACGGCCTCGTTGTAGGCGCGCGCGATCGCGCCGGGCACGTCCTGGGCACGCACCGGCAGGGTGCTCCAGACCGGATACTCGCCGGCCATCCGCTCGAGCGACCGGCCGGTGAGAAACGGCTCGTAGGCGAGCTGGCGGCGGTCCTGCTGGCCGACAAGGATGACGAGCGGGACCCGCATGTCCCGGGCGTTGGCGATGGCGTTGACGGCGTTGCCGAGCCCCGGCGCGGTGTGCAGGTTGACGAGCGCCGGCTCGCCGCGGGCGGCCGCGTAGCCGGTGGCGATCCCCACCACCGAGCCCTCGTGGAGGCCGAGCACGAAATGGATGTCGGGCGGGAGCCCGGTGAGGAACGGGATCTCGGTCGAGCCCGGGTTCCCGAAGATGGTGGTCAGGCCGAACCGGCGCATGACGTCGAACGCCGCCTCACGGACGGTCCGGTCCGGCGTGACCGGCTGGTTTCGATCGTCTGCGGCGAGCACGGCTGGGCGTTGCGCTTCGTCGATCATGCTTCGTTTCACGTTACGGCGCTTCCCGGCGCGAAACGCTATCACGTACGCTTTGAGAACAATCGGTCACAGTGCGCACGCCGACGGCTCGGTCGTGGCCGCCGACGAGGACCGGGTGAGCTGGCAAGGAGAGGGTCTGTGTCACTGAACGGATTGCCGGACAGGATCGTCATCGTCACCGGTCGGGCATCCGGTATCCGCCGGGCCACCGGCGCCCGTCGGGAGACGGCGTGAGCGCGCTGTCGGGGACGGCGCGCTCCGGCGAGATCGTCGACGCGGCCGATCTCGGGGTGGTCGCGGCCGCCGCGCTGCTGCGCGCGCGCCGCCTGTCGGCGCGCGAGCTGACCGAGGCGTGCCTGCGCCGGATCGACGAGCGCAACGGCGGCCCGCCGTCGTTTGCCGGCGACGCGGCCGCGATCAACGCCTGGGTGCGGCTGTACCCAGAGCTGGCGCGCTCCGCCGCCGCGGCCGCCGACGAGCGTTTGGCGCAGGAGGGCGCCGGCTCCCCCTTGCTGTGCGGGATCCCGATCGGGCTCAAGGATCTCTACGGCGTGGCCGGACTGCCGCTCACCGCCTCGAGCCGAGTGCTCGACGGCCATGTCGCCGCCGATGACGCGATCGTCTGGGCCCGGTTGCGCGACCATGGCATGGTCCTTCTCGGCCACACCCACACGCATGAGTTCGCCGCCGGCGGCACCACCGATCAGGTCGGCAACCCGTGGGCGCTGCACCGCGTGGCTGGCGGCTCGAGCGGTGGCAGCGCCGCGGCGCTGGCGGCCGGAATGACCCCGGCCGCGCTCGGCAGCGACACGTGCGGATCGCTGCGCATCCCCTCGGCGTGCTGCGGCACGAGCGCGATCAAGCCGACGCACGGACTGCTGCCGCTGGACGGGATCATCCCGCTGGCGCCCAGCCTGGACCACCCCGGCCCGATGGCACGCACGATCGCCGACTGCTCGGCGCTGCTGCGGGGGATGATGACCGGCGGGTCGCCAGTGTCGGCGATCGCGCCGCCGGCGGCGGTGATCGGGGAGCTGCCGATCGTCGCGGATGCCGGACGGCGGCCGCTCACCGGGCTGACGATCGCCCTCACCGATCGGACCGACACCGTCGCGCTCGAGCCGGCGATCGCGACGGCACTGGACGTGGCGCGCCGGGCGTGCGAGTCGCTCGGCGCCCGGGTGGTGTCGGCGCCGGCGCCGTGGGACCTGGACTGGGACGACCTCAGCCGCGTGCTGTTCACCGACGCGTGGAGCTATCACGCCCAGCACGCCGGCGCGGCCGCCCGCTACCGCCCGGCGATCGCCGAGTTCCTCGAGGTGGCGCAGGGCTTCACCGACGCCGGGGGGTATCTGGCCGCGCAGGCCCGCCGCGATCGGGGGGCCGCCCGGTGGGAGCGGTGGTTTCGCGATCGCGACATCGACCTCGTGCTCGAGCCGACGCTGCCGATCGTGCCCTACGGTCGCGGGCCGGGCTATGAGCGCGGACATGCCGGCGGCGCCGGCGACCCGATGATTGCCCTGACGGCGCTGTGGGACATGACCGGGATGCCGGTGGCGGCGCTCCCGGTCACGTGGGACGCCGGGGTGTCGCTGATCGCGCGGCGAGGCGCCGAGGCGGGGTTGATCGCCGCGGCGATCAACCTTCAGGAGCACGAGTTGGGGGTTCCGCGCCGCCCGCATACCGATGAGAGAATCGAGCCACCGATGGAGGGAGGACAATGATCGGGGACATCCTGTGGGAGCCGCCGACCGACCTGCGCGAGAGCACCGAGATCGGCCGCTTCATGAACTGGCTGCGGGATGAGCGCGGCCGCGACCTCGCGTCCTACGACGAGCTGTGGCGCTGGTCGGTCGACGACCTGGAAGGCTTCTGGGGCGCGATCTGGGAGTTCTTCGCGGTGCGCGATCACGCCGGCTACGAGTCCGTGCTGGCCTCCCGGGAGATGCCGGGGGCACGCTGGTTCCCGGGCGCGCGGCTCAACTACGCCGAGCACCTCGTCGGCCGCGACGAGGACGTCGACCGGGTCGCGGTCATCGGGCAGTCACAGACCCGGCCGCCGGTCGAGCTGACGTTCGGCCAGCTGCGCGAGCAGGTGGCGCGGGCACGGGTAGGCCTGCAGCGGCTCGGGGTCGGCCCCGGGGATCGCGTCGTCGCCTACCTGCCGAACATCCCCGAGACGCTGGTGGCGTTCATCGCCACCGCCAGCCTCGGCGCCACCTGGGCGGCATGCGCACCGGAGTTCGGGGCGCGCAGCGTCGTCGATCGCTTCGCCCAGATCGAGCCCAAGGTGCTGCTCGCCGTCGGCGGCTACGGCTTCCGGGACCGGTATGTCAGCCGGCGCGACGAGGTGGAGGCGATCCGCCGGCGCCTGCCGACGGTGGAGCACGTCGTGGGCGTGCCGTACGGCGAGGCGCGGGTACCCGACTCGACGTCATGGGACGACCTGCTCGCCGATGGGGCCCCGCCCGCCCTCGAGTTCACGCCGGTGCCGTTCGATCATCCCCTCTACGTGCTGTTCAGCTCGGGCACGACCGGCCTGCCCAAGGCGATCGTCCACGGGCACGGCGGCCAGCTGGTGGAGCACCTCAAGAACCAGGGCCTCGGCTGGGATCTCAAGCCCGGCCAGCGCCTCCAGTGGTTCTCCACCACCGCCTGGATGATGTGGAACGCGCTCGTGTCCGCGCTCCTGTTGCGCTCCTCAATCGTCATGCTCGACGGCGACCCCGCCTGGCCCGATCTGGCCGAGCAGTGGCGGCTGGCCGAGCGCAACCGCCCGACCGTGCTGGGCATCTCACCGCCGTATCTGATGGCCTGCCGTAAGGCCGGGCTCGATCTGCGCCGCGACTTCGATCTCAGCTCCCTGCGGGTGCTGTGTACCGCCGGGTCGCCCCTGCCCGCCGAGGGGTACCGCTGGGTCTACGAGCAGCTCGGCCCCGACATCCTGCTCGTCAACGGGTCGGGTGGCACCGACGTGTGCACCGGCCTGGTGTCGGGCTGCTTCGCCACCCCGGTGTACGAGGGCGAGATCTCGTGCGCGTGCCTCGGGGTCGCGGCGACGGCGTTCGACGAGGCCGGCCAGGAGGTCGTCGGCGAGCTCGGGGAGCTGGTCATCACCGAGCCGATGCCGTCGATGCCGGTGATGCTGTGGGGCGACGCCGACGGCGAGCGCTACCGCTCCTCCTACTTCGATCGCTATCCGGGGGTCTGGCGTCAGGGCGATTGGATCCGGTTCACCGAGCGCGGCAGTTGCATCCTCACCGGCCGGTCCGACGCGACGCTCAACCGCGGCGGCGTGCGCCTGGGAACCGGGGAGTTCTACTCGGTGGTCGAGGAGTTCCCGGAGCTCGCCGATGCGCTCGTCGTCCACCTGGAGGACGACGGGGGCGGACTCGGGGAGCTGCTCCTGTTCGTCGTCCCGGCGCCCGGCGCGGTCGTCGACGAGGAGCTGCTGCGCCGCGTGACCGCGGCACTGCGGCGAGACCTCTCCCCCCGTCACGTCCCCGATTCGATCGTCGCGGTGAGCGGCATCCCGCGCACGCTGACCGGCAAGAAGCTCGAGGCCCCGGTCAAGCGGATCCTGCGGGGCGAGCCCGCCGAGCAGGTGGCCAGCCGCGATTCGCTCGCGGACCCCGCGGCGCTGGACGCGTTTGTCGCGCTGGCCGCCGAGCGTGGCGGACGGGCTGCCTTACCATGACGAGGAGGAATCGTCGGGATGATTGGTCGCGAGAGAGAGCCGGGAGACGATGGCGCTAGCTGAAGCGGCGCCGTACGAGCCGCCGATCAACCGCGCCCCGGAGCGCTGGCGCCCGCGGGGGGCCGACACCGCCGCCCGGCTGCGCTCGTGGTCAGACATCCTGGCCACCACCCACCTGGCGTTCGACGTCCGGCCGACCTTCCGCACGCCGAGCCGGTTCCAGGCGGCGGTGACCCGCCGCCCGATCGGCGACCTGATGCTCGTAGACTGCGCCGCGTCTCCGTTCCTGGGCCACCGCAGCGCCGCAGTCATCGATCACCATCCGGGCAGCGGCCATGAGAACGTGCTCGGGTTCCAGTTCGTCTGCAAGGGCGTGGAGCTCGTCCGGGAGGGCGATCGCGAGCTGGCCCTGAAGCCCGGGGATGTCGTCCTGTGGGACGGCCTGCAGCCGACCGAGATCGAGATCGCCGAGGCGTTCTACAAGCGCACGCTCCTGTTCCCCCGGGACCGGGTCCTGGCGGTGTGCCCGCGCCTGGCCGCGCTCGACGCCCTGCCCTCACTGAACGGCAGCGCCAGCGCCCGGCTGCTGGTGCGGTTCATGAACGCGCTCGCCCTGGAGGTCCCGCAGCTCGACTCGGCCGCGGGTGCCGCGGCGGCCAATGCGGCCTTGGAGCTGCTCCGCGCCGCGGTGGAGCCGGCGCTCCCCAACGACCGTTCGGCGGCGCGCGCGGCGATGCGCGCGGAGATCGGCCGCTACGTGCGGACCCGCCTGCAGGACCCCCAGCTCGGCCCGGCGTCGATCGCCCGAGCCTATGCGATGTCGGTCCGCACCCTGCACGCCCTGTTCGAAGACGTCGAGTCATCGGTAGCCGGCCTCGTGCGCACCGAGCGGCTGGCCCGCTGCCTCCAGGACCTGCAGCAACCCAACGGAGGCTCGGTCACCGACATCGCGTTCCGCTGGGGCTTCTGCGACGCCGCCCACTTCTCCCGCGTGTTCAAGCGCAAGTTCGGGGCGACGCCGAGCGAGATCCGCCAGGCGGCGCTGGCGGCGGTGCTGTAGCTCGTGAGCGGGGGCATCGGGCTGATGGAGGGCAGGGCGGGCCTGGTCACTGGCGCGGCCAGCGGTATCGGCCGCGCCTGCGCGCTGCGGTTCGCCCAAGAGGGCGCCGCCGTCGTCGTGGCCGACCTGCCAGGGGCGGTCCAGGGCGGCGAGGAGACCGTCCGCCAGATCACCGACGCCGGCGGCCGCGCCGAGTTCTTCCCGTGCGACGTCTCCAGCGCCGCCGCCAACGCGGGACTCGTCGCCCACACCGTCCGCCGCTACGGGCGGCTGGACTTCGCCCACAACAACGCCGGGATCGGGGTCCACTCGCTGCTGCACGAGACCTCCGACGAGGACTTCGACCGGGTCATCGCCGTCAACCTCCGCGGCACCTTCCTCGGCCTCAAGCACCAGATCGCCCAGATGCTCACCCAGGACATGCCCCGCCGCGGCGCCATCGTCAACACCTCCTCCAACGCCGGTCTGCGCGCCGTCACCATGCTCAGCGCGTACGCCGCCAGCAAGCACGGCATCCTCGGCCTCACCAAAAACGCCGCCGTCGAGTACGCCGACGAGGGCATCCGCGTCAACGCGGTGTGCCCCGGCGCGATCATGACCCCCCTGATGTCCGACCAGCCCGCGGAGCGCCAGGAGGAGATCCTCGCCCCTCAGGCGATGACGCGCTTCGGGGATCCCGCCGAGGTCGCCGCCGCGGTCGTCTGGCTGTGCTCCGATCAGGCCTCGTTCATCACCGGCGTCTCGTTGCCGGTCGATGCGGGCTCGGTGGCCTGGGTGTCGGCTCATCGCGCGTAAGGGCCCGCGACGAAGTAACTGGCGGGATCCGGCGAGTGGCTGGGCGTGGCTGGCGGGGGGCGGCGAACCAAGTCGTACTGGTGGTCCGGCGGGTTCGCCGCCGCCCGCCAGGCGCGTCCAGACGCCGTCGGAACCGTCAGTTACAAGATCGTGGGTCCTCAGCGGGGTCCATTACGAACATATGTTCTCATCGGCCCCGGACGGACCGACGGTGGTTGGCTATGCTTTTCCCGCAGGTGCGGGGTCGTCTAATGGCAAGACGCCAGCCTCTGGAGCTGGTTATCAAGGTTCGAGTCCTTGCCCCGCAGTTCGATACGGACGGGCGCTTCGGGCGCCGCGTGGCGATTGCCGCCTACCTGGGCCCCGGAGCCAGGTTCGACCAGGCGCTGCTCGCGTTCGCCGACGCCTACGCGACCCAGAACGAGCGGGATTACGCCCGGCTCGTCGGGGCGGTGCAGTCCGGCGAGATCATCGCCCGCACGGGGCTGTGAGCGTTCCGTCTCGCGCCGGCGCGCCGGGGGCCGTGCCCCGCGGCCTCGCGCCCCAGGCCTCGCGCCTCAGGTGATCGTCTCGAGATCGGCAGACAGGTCCCCGAGCACCTCGGCGCGGTCCCCGATCTCGGTGTGCTCGGCGATGAACCGGCGGCCGTGCTGGAGGTCGTCGGGGCGCCCGACGGTGAGAGCGGCGGCGACGCGTCCCTCGTGGAGGTAGAAGACGGTGAACCGGCCATCGTCCAGTGAGCCGCGGATCACCTCGCGGTCCCAGTCCGGGGCCGGGCCGACGTACTCGATCGCGGCCCAGTCGGAGAGGTCGGAGAAGAAGTAGGGGACGGCATCGTGGGGCTGGTTGGCACCGAGCATGTTGAGCGCGACGGTCTTGCCGTGGTTGAAGGCGACGTCCCAGTGCTCAACGCGGATATGGCGGCCGCCGTGGACGACGCTCTCGTACTCGGCCATGTCGCCGGCGGCGTACACGCCGGGCACGGCGGTCTGCAGCTGGGCATCCACCACCACGCCACCGCTGTCACCGAGCCGCAGGCCCGCACCGCGGGCGAGCATGACGTCGGGCGTCACCCCGACGCCGATCACGACCGCATCGGCAGCGAACTCGCGGCCGGACGTGGTGACGACCGTGGTCACCCGTCCCTCGACGCCCTCGAAGTGGTCGAGCTCGTCCTCGCCGTGGATCTCGATGCCGTGGTCGGTGAGAAGATCATGGAAGTACCTGGCGGCCTGCACCCCGAACGTGCGGCTGAGCGCGACCGGCTCCATCATCACCATCGTGCACCGACTACCGAGCTCGGTGAGAGTCGCGGCGACCTCGCTGGCGATGTAGGAGCCACCGATCAGGACCACGCGCTTGCCGGCCGCGTCCTCCCGGATGGCATCGCTGTTGCCGAACGTCCGCAGGTAGTGAATACCCTCCAGCTCGGCCCCGGGCACGTTCAGCCGGCGGACGTTGGCACCGGTCGCCAGCAAGGCCTGACCGAAGCCGACCTCCTGCTTGGTGGACAGCGTGACCGTCCGCTGCTCGAGGTTGAGCTTCATCGCCGAGGTGCGGGTGAGCGCCTCGATCTCCTGCTCCCGGTACCAGTCGGCGTCCTGGAAGAGAGCATCGGAGCGAGACTCCTTGCCCTGGAGGTAGCCCTTGGACAGCGGCGGGCGGTCGTAGGGCAGATCGGGCTCGCGGCCGACGAGCAGAATCGAGCCGTCGGCTCCGGACTTGCGCAGCCAGCGCGCGCAGTTGCCGGCCGCCAGGCCGCCTCCGATCAGCAGGTACTCGACGTCGCGATCGCTCATCGTCCGTGCGCGGCCCGCTGTCAGCCGGCGGAAACCTTGGACTCGTTGACCGCGAACCGCGGGGTGATCTCACCCTCCAGGCCCGGATCGAGGATCAGCAGCACCTGGTCGCCGGCATTGATGACCGAGTCGGGCTTGGGGACGAAGCCGGTCCCGCCGCGGAGCACGGAGATGATCAGCGAGCCCTCGGGGAGCAGGACTTCGGCCACGGGGCGTCCCGCCGCCGGCGATCCCTCCCCCACCTCGAGCTCGATGATCTCCAGATGCTCCTCCTCGAGCGCCAGGAGCTGGACGAGGCCGTACTCCGGCACCTCGTGCTCGATCAGGCGCAGGATGAGATCGGTGGCCGAGACCGCCGGCTGGACCCCGAGCGTCTTGAAGTGATCGAGGTTCCGGGGGTTGTTGACCCGAGCCACGATCCGCTCGCACCCGTACTTCTCCTTGGCCACCTGGCAGATGAGGATGTTGTCCTCGTCGTCGCCGGTGACCGCGATCACGAGGTCGGCCCGGCCGATTCCGGCTCGCTCCAGCACCCACATCTCGGTCGCGTCCCCGTATTGCACGGCGTGCTCGAGCTCCTCCTCGACCACCCGGTAGCGGCGATGGTCGGACTCGATCAAAGTGACCTCGCGGTCCTTGGCGATCAGCTCGCGGGCGAGGTTCCACCCCACCTTCCCGGCTCCGGCGATGATCACGTACATAGAGCCAGTATTCCCCCTCGCTGCCACTCCGATGCCGCTGAGATCGTGGATCGGGACATCAGGCCGCCAGGACGACCTGCTCGGCCTGGTCAATTGCGTGCTGGGTGGGGCAGATGGTGAGCAGGCCCTGCTCGGCGTACCAGGCGGCGCGGGCCGGATCGGCGACGCGCACCACGACGCGCTGCACGTTGAACCGCCGCTGCGCCAGCTGAGCGATGACCAGGTTCGTGTTGTCGCCGCGGGTGGCGGCCATGAACACATCCGCGGTCTCGATCCCAGCTTCGATCAGGCCATCGATCTCCAGCGCCGCCCCGACGGTGAAGCGACCGCCGGCATCCTCCCAGCTGATCGACTGGTCCTTGTCCAGTCGCTCGTGTGACAGCGGGTCGCTGTCCAGCACGGAGACGTCGTGCCCGGCGTCCAGGGCCCGCTTGGCTACCGCCGACCCGACGCGGCCGGCTCCAACGATCAGAATGAACATGGCCAGGACTCTAGGTGCTCGCCGGGATAAATGGCGTCACATCGAGACGTCATGCCGCGGGACTGGGCGCGGGATCCGGCGCGTGCGCCGGCGGCGGGGTCAACGCGGCGGCGACGATCACCAACGCGAACGCCACCAGCCTGACCGCGACCCCGAGCTGGCTCGACGGCATCGGCTCGCCGAACACGATCGGCCCGGCGGCGATCGTGGTCAGGTTGGCGGCGGCGCTGGTCAGGGCGATCATCGGGACGGCATCACCGAGCTGGAGGCTGCGCGCCGAGATGAGCAGGCCGACGAGGGAGGCCACCAAGATCACGAACGCGAGCGGATGGATGGCCACCCCCACCCCGAGGGCACCGAGATGCGAGCTCAGCGCCTTGATCGACGTGTCGGATGTCGCCCACAACAACCCGGCCGAGACGGCGAGGAACGCCGGGCGGCGCGGACGAGTCGCCAGCGCGAGGCCGGCAACGCCGACGACCGCGAGGAACACGGCGAGCGTGCCGGGGGCGTAGTGAGAATGGGCGCTGCTCGCGTCGCCGGCGAGCGTGGCGGCCAGGAAGGCCAGGCCCGCCGCGGTGAGGCCCACTCCGATCCACTCGCGCCGTGTCACCTCGATCCCGAACAGGTGGTCGGCGACGACGGTGAGCAGCACCAGGCCGCCGGCGATCACCGACTGGACGAGTGAGATCGGCGCCAGCGCCAGCGCCCCGACGTGAAAGCCCCACGAGCCGAGCGCGATGGCGATGCCGAGCGAGTACATCGGCGAGCGGAACAGTTCGACCGTGCTGTGCCAGGGATGGCTGAGCTCGACCGACGGCGCCTCGCGAGCGCCCCGGAACTTGTAGAGAAAGCCGGCCACCGATCCGAACGCGGTCAGCACCGCCAGCACGAGTCCCACCTCGACCGAGAGCTTCATCTCTGACCGCAGGCTACGCGGCGAGACCGTCGGACGTGGCCGTCACCGCCTCACGGCGCCGGCCCCCGGGCGAGCTTCGGCTCAGAGCGGCCGAGATACGTTCGCGCCACCACCTTGGCGAGCGCCACCTTGCGGGCCGGGCGAGCGTCGCGCCAATTGATGGTGGCGGTGACCAGCCGCACCGCGTCGGTGGTGAGCAGATGCTGCTGGGGCGGGAACCACGACGCATCGATCCCCAACCCGCGCACCTGCTGCGGGGCCGCGAACAGCCGCTGGGGGAAGATCTGCGCCGCCTCTTCGATGGTCCGCTCCAGGATCGCGTACGCCTGGGGCTCGACGTCAACCTCCACGGTCACGCTCACGACCCTCTGATCGCGCGCCTGGACCGTGAACCGGCACTGCGGATAGCCGGAGTTGGCCATGGAGGGGTGAACCGAGATCGACGACGCCGGCGTCCTCAGATACCTCCCGACGGCGGCGCGACCCCGCGCGGTGCAGATCGTCGCGACCGTCGGCGCCCCCGATGACCCCGACGCTGACACCGCTGACGTCGTTGACGTCACTGACGTCACTGACGTCACTGACGTCGAGGTCCTCGACACCCTTCGAGGTGTGGGGGCCCCACAGCCAAGGAGCGTGACCGCAGCGATCACGCCCGCTAGCGCGAACCGCAGCGCACGGCGGAGCTGCGCGCCGTCTCGACGACACTCGACGAACCCTGACCCAGCTCCTCGCACCAGGCCAGCCTATGGTGTCGTCGAGGCGGTGGGCAGCTCCGACGAAGCGTCCTAACGAATCAGGTGATCAGCGGGATGATCAGCAGCGCCACGATGTTGGCGACCTTGATCATTGGGTTGATCGCCGGGCCGGCAGTGTCCTTGAACGGGTCGCCCACGGTGTCACCCGTGACCGCCGCGGCATGAGCCTCGGACCCCTTGCCGCCGTACGCGCCGTCCTCGATCAGCTTCTTGGCGTTGTCCCAGGCGCCGCCGCCGGCGGTCATCGAAACGGCCACGAACAGACCCACCACGATCACGCCGATCAACAGCCCCCCGAGCGCCTGGATGCTGATCACACCGACGATCACCGGAATCACGATCGGAATCAGCGCCGGCGCGATCATCTCCCGCTGGGCGGACTTGGTCACGATGTCGACGCACTGGCCATATTCGGGTTGCTCCGAGCCGTCCATGATTCCGGGCTTCTCCCGGAACTGGCGGCGAACCTCCTCCACCACCGCGCCACCGGCCCGGCCGACGGCCTCCATCGACAGCGCGACGAACAGGTAGACCATCAGGCCTCCGACCAGCAGTCCGATCAGCACGGGCGGATTTGAGAGATCGAAGCTGGCCGAAGCGTGCTTGGCGATCAGCTCCTGCTTGAAGGCATCGAATAGCACCAGCGCCGCTAGGACGGCCGAGCCGATGGCGTAGCCCTTGGTCACCGCCTTGGTGGTGTTGCCGACCGCGTCCAGCGGGTCGGTGACGTTGCGGACCTCCTCGGGCAACTCCGCCATCTCGGCGATCCCGCCGGCGTTGTCGGTGATCGGCCCGAACGCGTCCAGCGCGACGATCAGGCCCGTGAGCGACAGCTGCGCCATCACGGCGACGCCAATGCCGTAGATCCCGTGGCCGAGCTTCCACGAGCCGAAGATGCCGAGCGCGAGCACGATCGCCGGCAGCGCCGTGGACTGATAGCCCTGGGCCAGGCCCTGGATGATGTTGGTGGCGTGGCCGGTCTGGGACGCGCGCGCGGTGGACTGGACCGGGGAGAAGCGGGTGGAGGTGTAGTAGTCGGTGATCACGAACAGGCAGGCGGTGATGACCAGGCCGATCAGCGCGCACAGGTAGTAGTGCCACCACTTTGGCTCGATCGCGCCGCCGTGCCCGACGAGGCCGTGCATCAGCCAGTAGGTCACCGGGATGAAGATCAGCGCCGCCAGGCCGCCGGAGACGATCAGTCCCTGGTACAGGGCACGCTCGACGTTGCCGGCCTTCGACCTCACGGCGAACGTTCCGATGATGGACGCGATGATCGAGACGCCTCCGAGCACCAGCGGGTACACGGCGACCGCGCTGCTCTGATCGAAGGTCAGGACGCCGAGCAGCATCACGGCCACCGCGGTCACCGCGTAGGTCTCGAACAGGTCGGCGGCCATGCCGGCGCAGTCGCCGACGTTGTCGCCCACGTTGTCGGCGATGACGGCCGGGTTGCGGGGGTCATCCTCGGGGATGCCGGCCTCGATCTTGCCCACGATGTCGGCGCCGACATCGGCGCCCTTGGTGAAGATACCTCCGCCCAGCCGGGCGAAGACCGAGATCAGAGATCCCCCGAAGCTGAGTCCGATCAACGCGTCGACGGCCTGGCGAGTGGTCTCGCCGGCGATGAAGGTGAGGACCCCGTAGTAGCCGGCGAGACCGATCAGCGCCAGGCCGACGACCAGCATGCCGGTCACGGCGCCGCCCCGAAACGCGACGCTGAGCGCCCGGGGGACTCCGCCGCGGGCGGCCTCGGCGACGCGAGCGTTGGCGCGCACCGAGACGTTCATGCCGACGTAGCCGGCAGATGCCGAGAGCAGGCCGCCGATGGCGAACCCGATCGCCACGCGAATGTTCTGGAGCGGGATCAGCAGGATGAAGACGACCACGCCGACTCCGGCGATGGTCGTGTACTGCCGGTTCAGATACGCCGAGGCGCCCTCCTGCACCGCGGCCGAGATCGCGCGCATGCGCTCGTTCCCGGGCGACAGTGCGAGCAGGGAGCGGGACGTGGCGGCACCGTAAACGATGGCCGCCGCTGCACACACAAGCGCGACCACGACGCCGTGATGCGTCAGAAAGCTAGACAAGGAGATCCTCCGGAGAAGCTCTTAGTTTCAAGCGCGGTTGAAAGCGCCATCACAACGGCAAAAAGGGTCTGCCGCCCTGACAACGGTGCGCAGACCCCGGCATAAGACCGGCGCGAGTCTAGCGTGCCG
>DATCFW010000245.1:0-13254 GCA_036509295.1 Solirubrobacteraceae bacterium
TTCGCCTGCGACGTGACCGTTGAGGGCGAGGAGTGGCCCTATTGCCCGCGGACGATCCTGCGCCGCGCGCTGAAGCGGGCCGCCGAGCAGGGCTACGAGCTCAAGGTCGGCGCCGAGCTCGAGTACTTCCTCCTGCGCCGGGCCGCCGACGGCTCGCTCGAGCTCGCCGACCCGCTCGACACCCTCGACCAACCCTGTTACGACATGCGGGCGCTGACCCGCAATCTCGACTTCGTCTCCGAGGTATCCCGCGCGCTGACGGGCCTGGGCTGGGACAACTACGCCACCGATCACGAGGATGCCAACGGCCAGTTCGAGCAGAACTTCCAGTTCGCCGACGCGCTGACGACGTGCGACCGGGCGATCTTCTTCCGCTACATGGTCGAGTCCCTCGCCCAGCAGCGCGGGCTGATCGCGACGTTCATGCCCAAGCCGTTCGCGAACCTCACCGGCAACGGCTGCCACTTCCACATCAGCCTGTGGAAGGACGGGGAGAACGTGTTCGCGTGCGATCCGGCCGACGATCCGCGCGGATTGGGGCTGTCAGAGCTCGGCTACAACTTCATCGGCGGGCTCAAGGCGAACGCCAAGGCGTACATCGCGGTGACCGCCCCCACGGTCAACTCCTACAAGCGGCTCGTCGTCGGGGCCCCCACCAGCGGCGCCACGTGGGCACCGGCCTACATCAGCTACGGCTACAACAACCGCACCCAGATGCTCCGGGTGCCGGCGCCGGGCCGGATCGAGGACCGGACCGTCGACGGCTCCTGCAACCCCTACCTGGCGGCGACGGCAATGCTCACCGCCGGGATGGACGGGGTCGCCCGCGGCCTGGACGCCGGTGACCCCAACGGCGCCAACCTGTACACGCTGAGCGTTGCCGACCGCGAGGCTGCGGGGATCGACACCCTCCCGTCCAACCTGCTCGACGCCACGCGCGAGCTGGAGACCAACGACGCGCTGCGGGCCGGCTTCGGGACCACCCGCGGCGGCGACTACGTCGACTACTTCATCGAGTGCAAGCGGCGCGAGGTGCAGGCCGCCCACGAGCAGATCACGCAGTGGGAGCTCGACCGGTACCTGCAGCTGTACTGACGGCCGGGCGGCCTCAAGTCTGGGGGGCTCCTGACGATCTAACCCGAGAGCGGCGAATGTGAGCGACCGAGCCGGAGCGGGCGCCCGCGCCGGCGAGGCACGGACGATCTGAAGGAGCGACGGATGGACTCACTGGCCACCCTGTACCACATCACCCCGGAGAACCTGGCACTGCGGCGTCAGTTCATCGGCCTCGACGCCGAGGTGATCGGGTTGCTGTCGCGCCTGGCGCCGTGGGCGCTGGAGGCCACCGACGCGGTCGCCGAGGATCTCACCGACCACCACTTCCGCTTCTCGGGAACGGCCGAGTTCCTCGGCGCCTACGCCGCCGAGCAGGGCATCGAGCTCAGCGCCCTGCGCGCCGGATGGCGTGCGGCCCAGGCATCGCACTGGCGGGCGATCTTCGCCGAGCCCACCCAGCCGGAGCCGTTCGGGGTCACTTACTTCCAGGGATTGCTCGGGGTCGGGGCCCGGCACAACAAGCTTAACCTGCCGCTCAAGTGGTATCTGGGGAGCTACCCATCGTTCCTTGACGCGGTTCGCCGGCAACTGCGCGAGCATCCGCCGCAGATCGCCGGCGCGGAGCCGAGAAGTGCCGGCCGGCGTCGCCGGCGCGAGTCGGCCACCGACCCGGCCCTGCTCGCCGAGGCCGAACGCGCAATCGGCATCGTGTTCAACTACGACCTCCAGGCGATCACCGATTCGTTTTACTTCGACACGTTCGCGACGCTGGGGGTGGACCTGCACGGGCTCCGCAGTCGCGGCGCCCGCCACGATCTCTCCGATCGCGGCGCCGAGCTGAAGTCCACGGTGCACGAATCGCTGCGCCTGTTCATCGATTCCTCACGGAGCATGCACGACGTCTTCGCCCAGGTCCGCCTCAACGTCAATGAGACGACGCAGGCCATGAACGGGATCGCCGCGGCGAGCTCGGAGGTGGCGCAGGGCGCCGAGCGCCAGGCGGAGATGCTGCAGCACAGCCGCGGACTCTCGGACGAGGTGTCCGCCGCGACCGCTCGGGCGCACGAGCTCGGAGAGCTGGGGGTCCAGGCGGCCGGCAGCACCAACGGAGTGATGCAACGCGTCCGGATCTCAGGGCAGGAGGCGCAGGCCGGAATCAACGAGCTCGCCCGCAAGTCCAGCGAGATCGGCGGCATCCTCCAGACGATCACCGGCATCGCTGACCAGACCAATCTGCTGGCGCTCAATGCCGCGATCGAGGCGGCGCGAGCGGGCGAGCACGGTCGCGGATTCGCGGTCGTCGCCGAAGAGGTCCGCAAGCTCGCCGAGGAGTCCGGTGGCTCCGCCACCACCATCGCCAAGCTCGTCCAGGAGATCCAGCAGGGCATCGCCGGCGTCGTCGAGCTCGTCCAACAGGCGGCCCAGCTCGCCGAGGAGGGGGTGGAGACCTCCGAGCAGGCGGAGCAGGCATTCGCCCAGTTCGGAGATTCGATCGCCGGAATCTCCGAGCGCGTTGCCGGCATGGCCGAGACGTCCACGGAGATCGCCTCGGTCGCCGAGCAGTCATCCGCCTCGGCCCAGCAGATGTCATCCGCGACCCAGCAGACGAGCGCGCAGTCCCAGGAGCTGAGCGCGTCACTCACCGAGCTGGCGACGACGGCCGAGCTCCTGGTCGACGCCTCCCGTCGGTTCCGCCTCACGGACGTCCCGGCGGCCTGAGCCGCCCACGCCTCACCGGCGGTGACCGGCGTCGCCGCGCAGCGCCTGGGCGGCGGCCTGTAGGGTGCCGACCGACTGCGGGGTCAGGGCATCGAGGTGGCTCGCCAGCGCGATGAACGCCTTGCCGGTGGTAAGCGCATCCCCGAGCGCGTGGTGCGGATCCTCGGCGGGCTGACCGAGCACGCCGGCCAGCCGTGACAGCGACAGGCCAGCGGGCGTGACCCCGTCGCGCTCGCGCAGCCACAGGCGGCCCAGCACCTCGGTGTCGGCATCGGCCGGCAGCCGCAGTCGGCGCCGGCGCAGCTCCCGGCCCAGGAACGTCCGCTCGACCATCGCGGTGTGGAACACCGGCGCGCGTCCGGCCAGCGCGTCGAGCAGCTGATCGATCGCGTCGTCGAGAGCCGGCGCGTGCCGGAGATCGACTGAGCGCAGCTTGTGCACGAGCACGGAGGCGTGGGTTGGCGGGTTGTCGGGCCGGGCGAGCGTGTACGTCGCCTCCCCGAGGATGAGCGCCCCGCCGCGGATCGGCACCGCCCCGATGGCGATGATCTCGTCGGAGCGCTGCAGGCCGGTGAGCTCGAGATCGATCACGCACCACTCCGCCTCGCGCCACGGAGTGTCGACCGGCGGCGGGGGGGTGTGGGCGAAGCGTGCGGCGGCCTCGCTGCGGCGCCGGGCCAGCCTCACGGCGCCAGCTCCCGGGCAACCGTGGTCACAGCGTGAAAGACGCTGCGCAGGTGGCCGCGGGTGAGCGGGCTCATCGCCGCCGGGTCGAGCAGGTCATCGGGCGGCTCGCCGGCGGCGATCTGCTCGAGCTGGTGGACGATCCGCAGCTCGAGCGCGAGCTCGAACGCCTCGATCAGCGTCTGCGCCTGATCGGCTCGCATGATGCCGGCGTCAGCGGCGTTGCGCAGCCGCTCGGGGGTCGACCCCTCGCCCGCATCGGCGGCGGTCGCCGCCCAGCTGGCGATGAGCGCGATCGGCACGATCGCTGCCTCGCGGACATTGAGCGACGCCTGCCGGCCCTCGGCGCTGAGCACGGTGTCGGCGTCGAAGCCGGTGGGCAGCGTGCGGGTGAACGCGCGTGCGGCCAGCGCCCGCAGGAGCGCCGCCCGCGGCTCACCCTCGGCGAGCGGCAGCGGCTCGACCGGCGTCCCCCACAGCACCCGGCGATCGACCAGCACCGACAGCGCCAGCTCGTCGGTCGCCGCCCGCGCGATCCACTGTGCCGCATCACGGGCGACGAGCGGCCCGTGCATCCCGCAGCGGGCCAGCGCGGTGCTGACCGCCGCGATCCAGTCGGGAGGCGGCGGCGCATCGGTGGCGTGGATGAGCGCGCCGCGCCGGGTCGAGCCCGGGGTCAGCTCGTGGCGGGCCAGGCTGCCGACCGACACCCACACGACCCCCCGCGGGGGACCGTCGCCGTCGGCCGAGACGAGCTCGATCGCCCGGCGGGCCAGGCCGTCGACGAGCGCCGACAGCACCGGCGCGAGCTCGAGCGCGGGGACACTCGAGTGATGGAGCTCGAGCACCAGCTTCGGCAGCTGCGCGGCGACCGTGACGAGCGCGTCGAGATTGCGGGCCCGATCGATCGACCGCCGCACGCCGAACCAGGACCGCGGCTGGGCGGCGAACAGGTCGGCGTCCTCGACCATGCCGACCAGCCGACCGCGCTCGGAGACGACCGGCGCGTGGCGGACGCCACGCTGCAGCATCTCGTAGAGCACCTCGCCGGCGAGGCGGTCGGGCGCCACGACGAACGCCGGCGCGGTCATCGCCGCGTCGACGCGCAGCGCGCCGGAACGCCCCACCGCCAGGACCCGGGCGCGCAGGTCCCGATCGGTGAGGATGCCGATGCCGCCGTCCTCGAGCTCCACCACCGCAGCGCTGACGCCGGCGGCCGTCATCCGCTCGGCGACGAACCCGATGTTCTCCGACGGCTTGCAGGTGACCGTGGGCGCGCGGATCAGCTTGACCACCGGTTGGTAGGCCGGGTCGGTCCGGCCCGACTGCAGCTCGCGGCGGCGGGCACGATCGAGCAGCGGACGCGCCACATCCACCGGGATGCGATAGGTGAGCGTGTCCTCGGCGGCGCGAGCCTCGAACCCCGGCGGCAGCCCGGACAGCATCGCGGCGTAGCCGAACGAGTCGCCGGGGCCGAGGAGGTCCAGCAACTGGCCCTCGTGGGTGATGTCGACGCCGCCGGAGTGGATGACCCGCAGAAACGTGACCGGGCCGCCGCCCTCGGACAGGATCATCGTCCCGCGCAGGTGAAACTCGATCGCCGCCTGGGCCGCGACCTCGGCCAGCTCGTCGGGCGCGAGCGCGTCGAACGGCGGCCGCTGCGCCAGGAACCGCGCGATCTCGCTCAGACCCGCGTCCAGCTCGCCCTCCGATGGCGCACGATCGTCATGGAGAGAATGTAGAGCCGCCGGCGGTGGTCGCGTCCGCCGGTCGCAGACCCGCGGACGGCGCCATTACGTCAGCAGTCCCAGCCGCTGCGCACGCTGTACCGCTTCGGTGCGGTTGCGCACGTTCAGCTTGCGATACACCGAGCTCGAGTGCTCCTTGACGGTGTGCCTGGACAGGTGGAGCGCCTCCCCGATCTCTGGATTGGTGGCGCCCGAGGCCATCAGCTCGAGCACGGCGCGCTCGCGGTCGGTGAGCCCCAGCGCCCCGGGGCGCGTCGCGTCGCTGCGGGGATGCTCGAACACCGTCTTGCCCAAGCCGACGAGGCGCACCGCGCCGGCGATCTTGCGGGCCGGCCAGTCCTTGTAGGCGAAGCCGGACGCGCCCGCCGCCCGCGCCGCCTGCGGGGAGATCTCACCCGCACCGGAAAACAGGAGCACGCGCGTCGCCGGCTCGGCGGCGACCAGGAGCTCGCACACCTCGGCGCCGGATTCCTCCCCGATGAACAGGTCGACCAGCGCGACATGGGGCCGGTAGCGCGTCACCATCGTCACCGCCTCGGGCCCGGTGTGGGCGCTGACGCAGCGCTCCACCCACGGCTGCTGAGTGAGCATCAGCCTAAAGCCCCAGTGCACGACGTCGTGATCGTCGACGACGAGGACGCGCAGCCGCTCCGGGCTGCGCTCGGCGTTATCCGCCATCGTCGTGGGGGACGACGAGTCGGACCTGCCAGGTCCCGGGCTCGCGCTCGCCGAACTCGACCACGCCGTTTGACTGCAGCGCCTCGAGCGCCGCCAACCGCAGTCCCATTCCGGCGGGGCGCCGGGCCGAGTCGACGCCGTCGTTGACGATCTCCAGCCAGAACGCGCCGTTGGCCCGACCGAGACGGACCGCCACCCGCGTGGGATGGGCGTGCTTGTCGGCGTTGCGCACGGCCTCGATCAAAATCGACTGCGCGAGCGGCTCCAGCGCTGCCGGCACGTCGGCGGCCACGCCCTGCTGCAGCGCCAGTCCGAGGTGCGGGTGCGCGCCCGACAGTCGCTGCACCTCGGCGGCGAGCGTCGTGCGGGTGGCCCGCGGCGCCCGGCCGAGCGGGCGCTGGATCGCCTCGCGCAGCTCGGTGAGCGCCGCCTGGGTCTCCATGGCACAGCGCCGCCGCGCCGACGCGGGCAGCACGCCGTCGCCGTCGAGCGCCATCGAGACCCCGAACAGCCGCTGGATCACGCCCTCGTGGATCTCGCGCGCGAGGTCGATCCGCTGCTCGAGCTGGCTGGCCTTCTCGAACTGGGTGGAGACGATGCGGGCCACCGACGCCAGCGCCGCCGCCTTGCCGAGGGTCCACAGCAGGCTGCGGTCCGCGTCGTCGAGCGGCGGGGCGGTCATCAGGCGATCGGCGAGGATGACCCCGAACGCACGGTCGGCCACTGCCATCGGCGCGCACACCAGCCGGGCCGGCTCGGACACGAGCGCCGCGAACTCGTCGGGCACCTGACCGCTGAGATCTCCGACGACCTCGATGACGCGATCCTCGCGCAGCGCCTGCGCGGCGATCGGCGCCGAGTCGACCGTGACGTAGGCGCCGGCGAACTGCTCGATGTCCATCCGGTGCGAGCCGGCCGCCCGCACCCGGCGATCCGCCGAGTCGTAGCGGAAGATGAGCGCGCGGCGCATCCGGGCCAGCCGGCAGACGGCCTCGCACAGCCGGTCATAGAAGCCGTCGACGGTCGCGGCCGGATCCGATTGGGAGAGGACCTCGACGAACAACTCGAGCGCCTCGATGCCAACGCCGGTCCCGCCGGCAGTGGACACGCCCGCACTCACGCCGGTGGGCCTGCGCCAGTGGGCCCACCCGGTGCGCGACGCCGCGCGGCGGTGCGGGGGGGCACGTTCGGGGCGCGGCCGGCTACGCCGCGTGGGCGTGCATCAAGCCGAGACGCAGCGCCTGATCGGGCGCGAGGTACACCCGCCATCCGGCCTGACACGAGGGGCAACGGCATTGGACCGATGGATCGTAACCCTCCAGCCTGTCGTCCCGTTCGACGTCGTCGGAGCACAGGCAGAACGGACAGGCGAGCGCAGCGGCGACGAGGCAGTCGGGGTCATCGGAGCGGAAGCGCGCGATGTCGGTGAGCGTGACGATGTCACGAATATCGCGGGGCGCGCCGCCGCTGGCAACCCGACCCCGAGTGCAACCCCCCAGGTGGGGGGCACCGCGTGTCGAGCTCAGGACGCGGCGCGCAGCGGATACACCGCGGCCGCGAACGCGTCCCCGCGGGTGATCGGCCGCTTGCCCCAGCGGCTGCGGGTGGCGAAGTCCAGCAGCCGGTCCATGTAGTCGCTCAGCGGCGCGGCGGTGATCCCGTCGGGCTCCAGGCGCGCGCGGGTGGCGGCATCCTCGAACACGCCGTCCATGCAGAAGTACGGGAAGTACTCGCTGCCGGCGTTGAGCGCCTTGCGCTCAGCGGCGCCTAGGGTCAGCTCCGCGAACTCCGCCGGCGGCACGACCTGCGGCAGCGGCTTGCGGAAGTATCGGCTGGCCAGCCCGGCGATCTCGGCGATCGTGGAGGCGCCCGCGCCGGCGGTGAGGTGGTACGTGGCGCCGGTGCCGGGGCCGGACTCACACAGGGCGAAAGCGGCGTCGGCGACATAGTCGATCGAGACGACGTCGACGGGCGCCGACGGGATCGCCGGCACCGCCGTGAACAGCCCGCGCGCGAAGGCGCGCAGCGGCCAGTACAGGACGTTGAACGCGGCTGTCCAGCCGTTGTTGCGATCGCCGACGACGATGCTCGGCCGCATGATCGTGAACGGCAGCTGCGAGTGCGAGCGCACGAGCTGCTCGGCCTCGAACTTGGACTGCTCGTAGGAGTTGTGAAAGCTCTGCCCGAGATCGAGGTCGCACTCGGCGAACCCGCCACGATGGGTGCCGGCGACGAACGCGGTCGACACGTGGCCGTAGCAGTCCAGGCCGCCGTGCTCGCGCGCGAGCTCGGCCAGGTCGAGCATCCGCCGCGTCCCCTCGAGGTTGATCGCGCGCGCCTCGTCGAGGCCGAGCGTGAACGACACCGAGGCGGCGCTGTGGACGATCGTCGTGACCCGCTCGGCGAGGGCGAGGCGCTCGCCGTCGGTGAGACCGAGGCCGGGCGCGGTCATGTCGGCGGCGACGGCGTGGACGCGATGCTGGTGCTCTCGCGCGCAGGGACCGAACAGGTTCTCGAGGACGGCGTCGACCCGGGCGCGGGCACCGGCGGCGTTCTCGGCGCGGACGAGCGCGATCACCCGCCGCTCACTGCGTTCCAGGTAACGCGCCAGCAGCTCCATGCCGACGAAGCCCGTAGCGCCGGTGAGCAGGACGTCGCCCGAGGGTGAGCCGGTCACGCGTGCGCCAGGGAGTCGAAGGCCCACATGAGGCGATCGCGCGTGTGCCACGGCTCGATCAGCTCATCGACGAAGCCTCGCGCGGCGGCGATCTCGGGGCGAAGCTGGGTCTCGGCATAGTGGTCCGCCAGCCGGTCGCGCTCGGCCTCGGGATCCTCGGCCGCGGCCAGCTCGCGTCGGTGGATGACGCCCACCGCCGGGCGGGCCCCCATCACGCCGATCTCCGCCTGCGGCCATGCGAACACATAGTCCGCACCCAGATCCTTGGAGTTCATCGTGATGAACGCACCGCCGAACGCCTTGCGCAGGATGAGCGTGATGCGCGGGACCGTCGCCTGCGCAAACGCGTGGACGAATGAGGCGCCGTACCGAATCACGCCGGCCGACTCCTGCTTGAGGCCGGGCATGTATCCGGGCGTGTCCACCAGCACCAGCAACGGAATCCCGAACGAGTCGCACTTGGCGACGAACCGGGCCCCCTTCTCAGAGCTGCCCGCGTCGAGTACCCCGCCCAGGTAGCGCGGCTGATTGGCGATCACGCCCACCGTCCGGCCGTCGATCCGCGCCAGCCCGGTGACGAGGTTGCGCGCCCAGCCGGCGGAGATCTCGAGCATCTCGCCGCCGTCGACGATCGTCGAGATGACGTCGCGCACGTCGTACACGCGACGCTGCTGCAGCGGCACGATGCCGGCCGGGTCCAGATCGCTCGGCGGGCGGCACTCGAGCACCGGCGACGCGCTGTCACGATGGCTCGGCAGGTACCCGAGCAGGTCGCGCGCCAGCCGTGACGCGTCGAGGTCGTCGGCGGCGACGAACTGGCAGACGCCGTTGCGCTCGTGCACGCGAGTGCCACCGAGCTGGTCGGCGCTCACCGTCTCGCCCAGCGCCTCGCGGACGACGCCGGGGCCGGTGAGGAACATGCTCGACCGGTCGGTCATCACGATCCAGTCGGTGAGCGCCGGCGAGTAGGCGCCGCCGCCGGCCGACAGGCCGGTGACGATCGAGATCTGGGGCACCTTGCCCGACAGCGCCACTGTCCGTTTGAAGATGCGGCCGTAGCCGCCGAGCGCCGCGACGCCCTCCTGCATCCGGGCGCCGCCGGAGGAGACGAACCCGACCACCGGAGCCCGGCCCCGGCCGGCGAGCTCGAGCACCCGCGCGATGGTGTCGGCGTGCGCCTCGCCCAGCGAGCCGCCGGCGTAGCTTGGGTCCTGCGCATAACAGAAGACGCGCCGGCCGTCGACGGTGCCCGATCCCCCGAGCACACCGTCACCGGTGCGGGCCTTGGCGCCCATCACCGGGGAGATGACGTCCGAGCGGATGAGCTGCAGGGAGCCGGGGTCACACAGGGACTCCAGGCGCTCCAGCGGTGACAGGGGCTCTGCCGTGTCCGCGTCGTCGGAACGCGCGAAGCGCCGGCTGCGGGTCGGCCGTTCGAGCAGCGCGCTCACGGGCGGCCCCACTCGATGACGGTCGCGCCCCAGGTAAACCCGGCGCCGAACGCCCCGAGCAGCACCCGGTCACCCGGGGCCAGCATCCCCTCTCGCTCACTGAATGCCAATGCCAGCGGCAGCGTCGCCGCCGACGTGTTGCCGTACTGGCCGATGCAGTCGACCACGCGCTCGGGCGGCAGACCGAGCCGCTCGCCCACCGCGGTGAGGATCCGGCCGTTGGCCTGGTGATAGACGAACAGATCGATCTCATCGAGTCCGACGCCGGCCGCCCGAACCGCCTGATGCGTGCACAGGCTCAGTCGGGCCACGGCCTCGCGGAACGTCTCGTGGCCGCGCATCCGAATGACGCCGTCCGAGCGCTCGGCGCGGATGTGCCCCGCGCCCGCCCCGTCGGAGCCGAGCACGACCGGGCCGATGCGCCCCTGGCCGCGGGACCGCTCGAGCACGACCGCGCCGGCGCCGTCGGCGAACACCGCCGCGGTGGCACGATCGAACGGGTCGGTGATGCGCGACATGAAATCGGCACCGATGACGACCGCGCAACGCGCCCGGCCGGCCTCGACCTGGGCGGCGCCGACCGCCAGCGCCGACAGGAAGCCGGTGCAGGCCGAGCCGACATCGAACGCGCCGGCTCCGATGGCGCCGAGGGCGTGGGCGACGAGCGGCGCCGTCCCCGGCATCAGCTCGTCGGAGGTGGTGGTGGCGACGATCACGAGATCGACGTCGCGCGGGTCGACCTCAGCCCGGGCCAGGGCGGCCCGGGCGCACTCGGTGGCGTGGGCATCCAGGCGCTCGTCCGGGCGCGCCACGCGGCGCTCGCGAATACCAGTGCGGCGCTCGATCCAGTCGCCGTCGACGCCGAGGCGAGCGCCGATCTCGGCGTTGGCGACGACCGTATCCGGGACGCTGACGGCGACCGAGGCCGCGATGGCGCCGGTGCGCGGCAGGAATCCGGGGGCCAGCGTCAGCTCCGGCTCAAGAGGCAGAATCGTGCTCATGACGGACACGCTGAGCGATCGACCGGCGTTTTGCCAGCCGAGCCGGGTCAACAACCGACAGCCGGGGGGGTTCGGTCCGGAAGCGGATCTGAGCGATCCTGGCTCCAGGACGCGTCGTTGGTCGGGAACCTGGCTCAGTCAGCGGGACCGGCGCTGAGGTCATCGATCAACGCCGCGAGGCGAACGAGCAGGTCGGAGACGAGCTCGCGCTCCTCCCCCGGGAGCTGGTCGTAGAACGTCAGCTTGCGCGCCCGCATCCAGCCGTCCTGGTCGCGCAGAGTGCGGCGGCCGGCCGCGGTCAGCGTCACGGTCACGCCGCGGCGGTCCTCGGCCGAGCGCGCGCGGTGGACGAGCTCACGGCGCTCGAGCGCATCGAGGATCCGCGTCGCCGTCGAGGGGGCGATGCCGGCGTCGCCGGCGAGATCGGAGACGCGCGCCGTCTCTGCGTCACACAGGGGCTGCAGGAGGCTGTACTGGGAGAGGGTCAGCTCCGCCGCCCGGTTCAGCGGCGAGGCGCCGCGCGCGCGCCGGACCGCCTGGGCGAGCGTCTCGAACGAGACGAGGAACTCCTCCGAGGCGGCGACGGGCCTATCGGTCAGCGTGTCCATGCCGGTAGCATAACAGTCATTGGCATGCTAACCTTTAGCATGCCAATGAACCTTCTCACAAGGTGGTTGTCATGTTCCGCAACATCCTTGTTTGTGTCGACGGTTCGGCTCACGCCGGGCGAGCCCTCACCGAGGCCATCGACATCGCCGACGCCGAGCGATCCCGGCTGACGATCCTCACCTCCGTCCCGCGCCCGCCCTACTGGGCCTGCACCCCGGCGACTGCCGGAGGGATCGAGTCCCTGGCCACCGATCTGGCCAACGAGGCCAAGGCCGCGCTCAAGGCGGCCGTCGATCGTGTCCCCGAGTCGATCCCGGTGACGAAGATCCTCACCCGCGAGCCGATCCGCGAGGCGCTGATGGCGCGCCTGGAGAGCGGCGAGCACGACCTCGTCGTGATGGGCTCACGCGGGCGCGGCGCGCTGTCGGCCTCGTTCCTGGGCAGCGTCAGCCACTACGCGCTCAACCACTGCCACGTCCCGGTTTTGATCGTGCACGCGGAGGGTGATGCGACGACTGACGTCGTCGAGGCCGATGCCTCGGTCCCGGCGGCGTCCTCGTCCTCGTCGTCGCCGTCAGCCGGCCCGGTGCCCATCGGCGGCCTCGAACTGCCCAGCGCGGTGCGCTGAGCAGTAGTACCGCCGGGCCGTCCGCGGTCTCCAGAGCGATCGCCTTGGCGCGGTCGACCCTCATCCCACACATCGGGTCAGTCACACCGCGGCGCTCGGCTCTCGGCTCTCGGCTCTCGGCGCTCGGCGCTCGGCGCTCGGCGCTCGGCGCTCGGCGCTCGGCGCCCGGCCCGGCCGGCCCTGCGGCGGCCGGGGACGGCGGTGGTCTGCGATCGGCGGGCGCCGGCGACGTCCCAATGGGCGTGCCGCCGGCAAACGTCCCACAGAGCGGCGACGCGAGGCAGGGCGGGACGTTGACCGCCCTCACGGCGGCGAACGTCCCACCGCGGCAGTGCCCGCCGAACAGCGGGACGTTGGCCGTCCTGGCGACGGTCAACGTCCCAACCGACCCCGCGGCCACGCCCGTTGGGACGTTTGCCGGCGCGTTCACGGGAGCACGGCGCGCTTCCGCCCGCGACCCCTTTCGATCGCCGCCGTTTTTACGACGCGGCGGGCGCCACCGCGACCAACCTCCCGAACAGCGACTCCAAAGTCGCCGCGGGGTCAGCGGACAGCCCGGTGTGAACCTCCGACGCCTGCACGATCGTGCTCGACGGCGCCGCCAGCCACCCGAACCGTTCCGACGGGGGCAGCGCCGCGATTGGCCCCGCATCGGCCGCGCCCTCAGCGACGCGGACGAGACCGACCAGATACTCCCCCACCTCGCGCGCCGGAGCTCCGGGTGCCAACGCCCGCAGCCGCTGAAGATCCAAGGCGACCCGCGCCCCGAGGAACCCGCGCTGGCGGCAGAACACGACGACGCCGACGTTCACCCGCTCGCCCCGCTCGACGCTCGGGACGACGCGGAGGATGAGGTAGGTGAAGGGGTTAGCGTCCGGTGCGGGCACGGTCGGCCTCCTGCGCGAATCCGCCTGCCGCCAGCCGCCGGTCCAGGTACTCGACGTAGACCTCGGGCGGGTCCGCAGCGGCGGCGGCACCCGCGCCGCCGCCCGCGAACCACTCC
>DATCFW010000246.1:0-4483 GCA_036509295.1 Solirubrobacteraceae bacterium
TGTTCGCCGGCTCCGAGCAGCACGCGCGGAAGGCTCACGCGCGCGCTCCGTGGCTCAGCAACGCCGGCGGCGTCCCGGAGCGCCTCGCCCAGCCCTTGCCCAGCGGGCCGCCGGGCAGCCACACCAGCAGTCCCAGCGCGAACGCGGCGGCCAGCCCCAGCGCGCCGAGCCGGATCCTCAGGTTGTCCGGCCAGCCGATCACCACCCGGATCACCACGGCACCGAGCACGGCCACGATGCACACGGCGTCGATCGCCAGCAGCCACGTATCGCGGACGTCGCTGCCGGTGCCGAAGCCGTGCACCACGGCGACGGGCCAGCTGAGGTAGGCCAGCCAATGGACGCCACGCCAGGCGCGGTGGCCAACCCGCCGGCGCATGAGGCTGGTGACCGTCACCGCCAGCAGCAGGTCGAAGCCAACGGCGCCGAGGCCAAGCCACACTGGACGGTAGGTGCCGGTGAACGGGATCACCGCGTTGACGAGCGAGATCGGGGCAAAGCTGTCGAGCACCGCGGTGATGATGTGGACCACGAGGAACATGACCGCCAGCAGCGACGCCGTGCGATGCACCCCGTCGACGACGAACCGGGGCGTGCGGTGCGACCGGAGCCGTGCGATCGCGGCGATCCCGATCACGACGCTCGCCGTCAGCAGCAGTAGCGCGACAGCGCCGGTGGCCCGCGTCAGGTACCAGTAGGTGCTCGGCCCGACGATCATGCCGGCCATCCGCCCTGCGTCCGCACCGTCCCGTCGGTCGCCACCAGCCGCGCCGGCAGGGCGTGCTCGGCCAGCCAGCCGGGCGCATCGGCGCCGAGGACGATCGCCGCCGTGGCGGCGATGTTGGCGTCCGCGCAGGACGCGGCCGCGACGCTGACCGTGCGCCACGGGGTCCGCACCGGTCCACCGTGGCGCGGGTCGAGGATGTGATGCATCGCCCGGCCCCGGTGCTGCCAGCGTCGCGTGACGATGCTCGAGGTGGCCACCGCGCCCGAGCGGACGCAGATCGTCTGTCCGGGAGCGTCCGGCGCGGCGCGATGATCGTCGGTGACCCGGATCAGCCACCCATCAGCCGGCGCCGGCCCGCAGGTGGCGATGTCACCGCCGAGCGCGACCAGCACACCGACGTCTCCGGCGGCATGTGCCGCCTCGGCGGCCCGGTCAGCGGCCAGGGCCTTGGCGGTGGCGCCGAGATCGAGGCTCACGCCGGCGGGGATCCACACGCTCGGCGGATCATCCCACAGCTCGATGTCGCCCCACAGGGCGGTGCGGCGCCGGTGGACGACGATCCGGTCGCGGGGCTGCAGCGGCGCGTCGGGCGCGACGGCGGTCAGCTCGCGCCAGTCACGGTCATATCCCGCGGTGACCAGGCTCTCTCCCAGCGTCGGGTCGACGGTCCCGCCGGAGATCTCGGCCGCGCGGATGCCGAGGCGCAGGGCCTCGAGCAGGAGCGGCCCGACGCCGATCCTGGCTCCGGCCCCGGCGTTGACCCGCGCCAGCTCGGAATCGGCGCGGAACCGGCTCGCGGCGGCGTCGATGGCGCTCAGCTCGCGGGCCACCGCGGCGCGGACCGATGGGCTCTCGGCGTCGGCGTAGCGGAGCACCGCGGTCGTCCCCAGCGCCTCCCACGTCTCGGTGCGCAGCGCGCCGGCGGCCGTCGCCGAGACGGCGCTCATCATGAGCCCCCGGACACCACCGGAGCGGGGGCGGGCGCGGGGGCGGACGCGGCGGGTGCCGGCGCGGTCGGTGCCGGCGCGGTCGGTGCCGGCGCGGCGGCTGCCGATGACGACGTCGCCGATGTCGTGGCCGGAGCGCTCGATGGTGCCTGCGCCGGCGGGCGCAGCTTGCGGTGGCCGTGGTGGCGGGCCCGGTGGCGATGTCGAGCCGCGCCGGTCGTCGGTGTCGCCGGCGATGGCGTCGTCGCCACCGGCGTCCGGATGACCCGCTTGTGGCCGGGGAACGCCTGGGCGGCCACGTCGGTGAGCAGCCCGGTCACCGCGACGGCGAGCCCGATCAGCACCCGATTGGCGGTGCGCAGCCGCCGGAGCCCGGCGTCGCGCCCGGCCGGGGTGAATGATGGCGTGGTACGGCTCATGTCATGAGGTTGGCGGACCTCGCTTAAGCGGCATTTATGTGTTGATGAGAACTCTCTTGCAGGCGCAACAGCAGATTTTCTCGCCATTCGACGCTCTTATGATGGGGCCATGCCGAATGTGGTCGTGATCGAGGACGAGCCCGGGATCGTCGACTTCGTCGAACGTGGCCTCTCCGCGCGCGGGTTCAGCGTCCGGTCGGCGCTGGACGGTGAGTCCGGTCTGGACCTGGCGCTCTCCGAGCACGTCGACCTGGTCGTACTCGACCTCATGCTCCCGCGCAAGAGCGGCCTGGAGGTGCTCGACGAGCTGTCGATCCAGCGGCCAGGACTGCCGGTGATCGTGCTCACCGCCCGCGGCGAGCTCGAGGATCGGGTCGCCGGCCTCGATGCCGGAGCGGTCGATTATCTGGTCAAGCCGTTCGCCCTCGCCGAACTCGACGCGCGCATCCGCGCCCAGCTGCGAGCGCAGAGCCAGTCGCCGGCGACCAGCGTGCGCCGGGCCGGGATCGAGATCGATCTGCTCAGCCGCAGCGCTCACAACGACGGCGCGCCGGTCCGCCTGACCAACACCGAGTTCGATCTCCTCGCCTACCTGATGAGCCATCCCGGCCAGGTGCTCAATCGGGAGCAGATCCTGCGCGCGGTGTGGGGGTATGACCACGACCCGGCGACGAATATCGTCGACGTCTACATCGGGTACCTGCGCCGCAAGCTCGGCGCTGGCGACCGACCGGTTCCGATCCGGACGATCCGCTCGCGCGGCTACCGCCTGGACGAGGGATGATCTCCCGCACCAGCGTTCGGTGGCGGCTGGTGGTGTGGGTCACGGGGGTCCTCCTGGCGGTGTCGGCCGTCGTGTTCGTGGTCGTCTACGAGCAGACCGGCAACGAGCTGCGGGCGCAGATCGATCACGACGTATCGGGCGACGCCGCCCAGCTGGCCCAGGCCGTCCGGGCGCTGCACTCCCAGCCGACGGCCCGACTGCTCCCGGACATCGGCAACTACCTGCGCGCCCAGCCGTTCTCCGGCACGTCCTCGCTGCTGTTCGCCGGGATTCCCGGTCATGGCACGGCGAGCAACCACCCCGAGCTGGTCGGAGTCTCCTCGGCCGACGACCATGAGACGGTCACCGAGCAGAGTCGCGAGAACGCGCTGGGCCGGGCGCTGCTCACCGGGACGACCGGTCTCACCACCCGTCAGCTGGCGGACATCGGCATGGCGCGCTTCGACGAGCGGATCGTCTCGGTGGACGGCCTCCACGTGCGCGTGGGCGCCGGCGAGCCGCTGGCGATCGTCACCCGCGCCGACCGCAGCGTGGCGAGATCGTTCGTGATCGCCGGGGCGTTGGCGCTGCTGCTCGCCCTGATCGCCTCCTACCTGGCCGGAGCGTCGGTCTCGCGCCCGCTGCGGCGCATGGCCCGGGTGGCGGCGCGGGTCGACGACGGAGATCTCAATCCGCGAATGACGATCTCCCGCGGCGCCGGCACCGAAGTGCAGGTGCTCGCCGAGTCGTTCAACCACATGCTCGACCGCCTGTCAGCGGCGTTCGCCGCCCAGCGTGACTTCATCGCCGACGCCTCGCACGAGCTCCGCACCCCGCTCACCGTCATCGGCGGGCAGCTCGAGGTCCTCGCCGCTCAGGACCACCCCGCGCCCGAGGAGGTCCGCCGGGTGCAGCGGCTGGTGGCGGCGGAGATCGCGCGGACGTCACGTCTGGTCGACGACATGCTGTTGCTCGCCCGGTCCGAACGACGGGATTTCCTGCGCCTGGAGGAGATCGAGCTCGCCCCGTTCATCGAGGAGCTGTGGGGCGCGGCGAGCCTCGGCGACGACCGCCGGTTCGAGCTCGGACCGATCCCGCAGGCCAATCTGAGCGCCGACCCGGACCGCGTCGCGCAGGCGCTGCGCAACCTCATCCGCAATGCCGTGGAGCACACCAACGCGCCGACCGGACTCGTGCGGCTCGAGGTGGCGGCCCGACCCGGTGGCCGGGTCCGCTTCGTGGTGCTCGACGACGGTCCGGGCATCGATCCCGACCAGCTGGACAGCGTGTTCGAGCGCTTCCACCGCACCGACTCGGCCCGCAGCCGCAAGGCCGGCGGGGCCGGTCTCGGGCTGGCGATCGTGCTCGCGATCGCCCGGGCCCACGGCGGGCAGGCCCGCGCGGTGGCGACCGCCACCGGCGGCGCCAGGATCGAGCTCGAGCTCCCCGGGCTCTATGTCCGCACGCCGACGGGGGCGCGTGCCGCCGCCGCGCGGAATCCGAGCCTGGCATCAGCCGCCGGTGGCCGGGAGCACCGCCGGGGCCGGCCCGACTAGTAAATGGCGGGGAGCGCGCCGGCGCTGCGCAAGCGTTCAGTTCAGTTCACTGGGCGCGGCGAGCTACGGCG
>DATCFW010000247.1:0-3068 GCA_036509295.1 Solirubrobacteraceae bacterium
CCAGCAGCTCCAGCCGTAGCCGTAGGCGCGGCTCGGTCGGGCGCGAACCGGCGGCGATCGCAGCGAAACGGGCGGGGCGGCCGGGGCGGGCGGGCGGCCGGGGCGGGCGGGCCGGGCGGCGGCAACGCCCCACTCAACCACCCGTCGGGGCCCGGGAGGGATCTTTGCCGTCGTGGTGACCGCAAACGCCCCGGCCCGCGGCGGCCGCCGCACGTGAGGGATGTTTGCCGCCCGCACGACGGTCAACGTCCCGGCCGGCGAGGTGCCGCCGTTCTGTGGGACGTTTGCCGGGGCCGCGGACCGACGTGGCCGCCCTTAAGATTACTTGTGTGCAATACTTGCGTGCATGCAAGTAAGCACTACCGCGGCCACCGCGGCCACCGCGGCCACCGCGACTGCCGCCACCAGCGTACCCGCGGACCCGGCCCTCGCGGCGGACCTCTACGCGTTCGTCGTCTACCTGCACAAGAACGCCACCGCCGACCTGTTCGAGGCGCTCGGCGCGCTCGATGTGACGATGAGCCAGACCAAGCTCCTGCAGAAGCTCGAGCACGCCGACGGCGAGCTGACACTCAAGCAGGCCGCCGAGATGCTGCTGCTCTCGCTGCCCGCCGTGTCCCGCGCGGTCGACGATCTCGTCCGCCGCGGGATGGTCGAGCGCCACGAGGACGTCGCGGACCGGCGGATGAAGCGCATCCGGCTGACCGAAGCCGGCCGGGCGATCATCGCCAAGCTGAACGGCGCGCGGCTCCAGGGCCTCGAGGAGTTCACCACGACTTTGCAAGACGATGAGCGCGACGCGCTCGTCGGCGCGCTCGAGCGGCTGCTCAAGCGCCCGGACATGGCCGCCTGCCGGCCGGAAGGACGCCTCACCTCATGACGAAGAGACTGCTCGACCGGCGCCACGGCCTGGTCACCGACGAGAACAGCCGGTGGTGGACGCTCGGCGCGATGTGCTTCGCGCTGTTCATGATCATGCTCGACAACACGGTCGTCAACGTGGCGCTGCCGTCGATCCAGCGCGACCTGCATGCCTCGCTGTCAGCGCTCGAATGGACCGTCAACGCGTACACGCTCACCTTCGCGGTGCTGCTCGTCACCGGCGGACGCCTGGGCGACATCTTCGGCCGCCGGCGGATGTTCCTGTTCGGCGTCATGGTGTTCGGCGTCGCCAGCGCCGCGATCGGGTTCGCGCCGACGGACACCACCCTGGTCGCCTTCCGGGCGGTCCAGGGTATTGGCGCGGCGTTCATGATGCCCGCCACCCTCTCGATCATCACCCAGGCATTCCCGCCCCATCAGCGCGGGACGGCGATCGGCACGTGGGCCGGCGTGAGCGCGCTGGCGCTCGCCATCGGGCCGGTGCTCGGCGGCTTTCTCACCGAGCAGGTGAGCTGGCGCGCCATCTTCTTCATCAATCCGCCGATCGCCGTGATCGCGGTGGCGGTCACGCTGTTCGCCGCCCGCGAGTCCCGCGACGAAAGCGTGTCGCGCACCGTTGACGTTCCCGGCATCGCCGCCATCACGATCGGACTCACGGCCCTCGTCCTCGCCCTGGTGCAGGGCAACGCCTGGCACTGGGGCTCGCCGCGGGTGATCGGGCTGCTGGCCATCGCCATCGTGGGCATCGTGGCGTTCTTTCGGGTCGAGTCGCGCAGCGCGGCGCCGATGGTCAACTTCAGCTTTTTCCGCTCTCGCACGTTCCTCGGGGCCAACCTGGTCGGGCTGATCGTGTCGTTCGCGATGCTCGCCCAGTTCTTCTTCCTGGCCCTCTACATGCAGAACATCCTCCACTACTCGCCGTTGCAGACTGGGCTGCGCTTCCTGCCCTCGACCGTGGTGATCATCGTGATGGGCCCGCTCGCCGGGCGCCTCACGGACAAGGTCGGGCCCCGTCTGCCGATGGCCGCCGGGCTGTTCACCGTCGCGCTCGCGCTGTTCATTCAGTCGCACCTGACGATCCACACCGGCTACGGGCTGCTGTGGCCCGGCTTCGTCCTGATGGGCCTCGGCATGGGCCTGACGATGTCCCCGATGAGCACCGCCGCGATGAACGCCGTCGATCGCACCAAGGCCGGCGTCGCGTCCGGGGTGCTGTCAATGAGCCGGATGGTCGGCGGCACGTTCGGCGTGGCGATCATGGGTGCGTTGGTGACGGCGATCGGGAAGTCCCAGCTCGACCAGGGTCTGCCCCACGTCGCGCCGGGGGTGCGCTCGGCGATCGCCAACGCCCTGGGCTCCGGCGCCGTTCCCGGCCACACCGGCGCGCACGTGGCGGCGGTCACCCGGGAGGCATTCGTCTCGGCGCTCGGAACCGGCCTGACGATCGGCGCCAGTGTGACGCTCATCGGCGCGGTGGTGGCGCTCACCCTGATCGAGCGCGTCACCCCGGCGAGCCACCCGGTCGCGACGGCCGCCGGTGCCGACGCCGGGGCCGAAACCGAGGCCGCGGCCGAGCTGACGGCGGTGTAGCGGCCCCGTCCGTGCGTCACTGAGCACCGGCCCGCCGGCCCTGACACCGGCGCCGCCACGGACATCGGCGCAACCTACTAACGGGTACGATCCGGCAGACCGTCGACCCGATCAAGGAAGGTGTCCCTCAGGTGGCCGTCGATCTCAGCCAAGTCGCACACGTCGAGACAGCGCCGGGCGAACTGCCGTCCACGATGGCCGCATGGGTCATCCGCGAGGAGCGCCAGGGCGAGCCGGTCGACGCCTTTGCGCTGGAGGAGATCGAGGTCCCGCAGCCGGGCGCGTTCGAGGTGATCGTGCGCGTCATGGCCGCCGGGGTGAACTTCAACAACGTGTGGGCGGCGCTGGGCGAGCCCGTCGGCGTGTGGCGCTACGGCGACCATCCCCAGTGGGGCCACCACATCGGCGGCTCGGACGCCTCCGGGGTCGTGTGGAAAGTCGGCGAGGGGGTCACCCGCTGGAAGCCCGGCGACGAGGTCGTCGTCCACTGCAACCAGGCCTCCTACGAGGACCCCGAGGTCCACGGCCTCGATCCGCTCGCCGCTCCGAGCCAGCAGATCTGGGGGTATGAGACGACGTGGGGCTCGTTCGCGCAA
>DATCFW010000248.1:0-7253 GCA_036509295.1 Solirubrobacteraceae bacterium
GCGAGGGGCATGGCCACGTCCATCTCCCGGGCGGCCTCGAAGCCGAGGTGGAAGTCCTTGAGCAGCAGCGCCGGGGTGAACGTCGGGGTGAAGTCGAGGTTGACGTAAGCCGGGGTCTTGTAGCGCGTGAAGGTCGAGCCCATCACGCTGTCGTTGAGGAAGTCGAGGAAATCGGCGCGAGCCACCCCGCCCTTCTCGGCCAGCACGGTGACCTCCGCCATGCACTGCGCCACCACGCCGAGCATCAGGTTGTGGCAGATCTTGACCAGGCGGGCACGCTCGCCCTCACCCACGTAAGTGACGCGCCGGCAGAGAATCTCCAGGTACGGGCGGGCCAGCTCCCACGCATCGGGGGGCCCGGATGTCACGATCGTCAGTCGCCCGCTCTCGGCCACCTTCGGGTTGCCGCTGACCGGCGCGGCCAGCATCGCGGTGCCGCGCTCAGCGGCGGCGGCGCGAATCTGCTCGGCGGCCGCCGGTGAGATCGTGGTGGAGTCGACGATCAGGCCCGGGCGCGCATCCTCGCGTGACAGCAGACCGCTCACGACCTCCTCGACATCGGCGGAGCCGGCGACCATCGTGAACACGATGTCCCGATCGGCCAGGTCGGCGACCGAATCGACGATCGTCGCGCCGAGATCGGCGAGATCGGCCGCCTTTGCGCGGGTGCGGTTGTAGATCGCCACCTCGTGCCCGGCGGAGAGCAGCCGCGTGACGAGCGCCCGACCCATCCGGCCCACCCCGACCCAGCCCAGGCTGGTCACCTGATCCCCATCCATACGCGCCTGCTCCCTCATCTGCAATCGTTTGCAGCAACTCTATCCGAGCGGTTGAGACCCGTCAAGCCACGGGGGTTGGTCCGCTCGCCCGCCGCGGGGGTCCGTTCGTCCGCGGGCGAACGGCGGCGTCGGGTAGGCGGCGGCCGCCCCGGGGCGGGGGCGGGGGGCGCCCCGGGGCGGGGTCGGCCCTGGGCGAGCGGCCGTGGGCGAACGGGCGGGGGGCGCCCCCGGGCGGGGCGGCCGCGGGCGAACGGGCGGGGCGCGCCCCGGGGCGGGGGCGGCCGAGCGGTTGAGACCGGACAGGCTCGCGGGTATGCTTACTGCAATCGTTTGCAATATGGAGGTGGCACCGGTGGGTCTGCACAGCTATGGCGTCATGGGCGTGGATTGGGAGGAGCGGGTCCGCTACGACAGGCTGCGCGACGAGCGCCTGGCCCGGGCCAAGGCGCTGCTCGCCGAGTCCGAGCTCGGTGCGCTGCTGTGCTTCGACATGTCGAACATCCGCTACCTGACCGCCACCCACATCGGCACCTGGGCGGCCGACAAGCTCAACCGCTTCTGCCTACTGCCACAGGGCGACGAGCCGATCATGTGGGACTTCGGCTCGGCGGCGCGTCACCATCAGCTCTACAACCCGTGGCTCGGTGACGGCCGCTCTCGCGCCGGCATCTCGACGATGCGCGGCGCCATGTCCCCGGAGTCGGGGCGGGCCGAGGATGTGGCCGCCAAGATCCGGGTCGAGCTCGAGCAGCGTGGCCTGCTCAACGAGCCGGTCGGGATCGACGCGATCGAGCCCCCGGTCCTGTTCGCGCTCCAGCGTGAGGGCATTCAGGTCGTTGACGGGCAGCAGCTGATGCAGCAGGCGCGGATGATCAAGACCGAGGACGAGATCACGCTGCTCAACATGGCGTGCGGAATGGTCGACGCCGCCTACGAGGAGCTGTACCGGACGATGCGGGCCGGCATCCGGGAGAACGAGTGCGTGGCGCTCGTCAACCGGGCGCTGTACGAGATGGGGTCAGAGTTCGTCGAGGGGGTCAACGCCATCTCCGGGGAGCGCTGCAGCCCGCATCCGCACGTGTTCACCGACCGCGCGCTGCGCCCGGGCGACCCGGCGTACTTCGACATCCTGCACAGCTACATGGGCTACCGGACCTGTTACTACCGCACGTTCGCGGTGGCCAGCGCGTCCCGCCCGCTGATCGACGCCTACAAGCGTTGCCGCTACTACCTCGACGCCGCGATCGCGATGATCCGCCCCGGGGTGACCACCGGCGAGGTCGTGTCGCTGTGGCCCAAGGCACAGGAGTTCGGCTTTCCCGACGAGGAGGCGGCGTTTGCGCTCCAGTTCGGCCATGGCGTGGGGCTGACGATCTGGGAGAAGCCGATCTTCAGCCGCCTGGTCTCGCTCGACCACCCCGAGGTGATCCAGGAAGGAATGGTGTTCGCGCTGGAGACCTTCTGGCCCGCCACCGATGGCTGGTCCGCCGCGCGGATCGAGGAGCAGCTCGTGGTCACCGCCGACGGCTGCGAGATCATCACGCGCTTCCCCGCCGAGGACCTGGTGATCGCCGGCAAGCCGTACTTCACCGCCGGCGGCAGCTTGCCGCTGGAGCGCGACCCCCAGTCCAACAAGAACACCGAGCTCGACGCCGACGCCAAGGAGGCGGTGCCGCGGGCGGCGAAGTAGCCGTCAGTGCGCCGCGGCGGCCCGGACCGCCGCGACGATCCCCTCGTAACCGGTGCAGCGGCACAGGTTCCCGGCCAGCTCCTCACGGATCTCGGCCTCACCGATCGGCTCCGCCCGCCGGCGGCGCAGCAGCGCATCGGCGGTCATGAGAAAGCCGGCGGTGCAGAAGCCGCACTGCAGCGCGTGATGATCGGTGAACGCCTGTTGCAGCGGGCTGAGCTCGCCGCCCGGCCCGGCCAGGTCCTCGACGGTCCGCACGGACAGCCCGTCGGCCTGCACCGCCAGCATGAGACAGGAGCGCATCGGCTCGCCGTCCAGCTGCACCGTGCAGGCACCGCACACGCCGTGCTCGCAGCCGACGTGGGTTCCGGTGAGTCCGGCCCGATGACGGATGAAGTCCGACAGCAGTGTCCGCGGCTCGACCTCGCCCTCGTACACCCGGCCGTTGATCTCGATCCGCACGGTCACGCCATCACCCGCTCAAGCGCCCGCTCGGTCAGCGTCGTGAGTAGCGCCCGGCGATAGTGGTCGGGAACGTCGGCGGCCGCCAGCCGGGCCACCTCGCCGGCGCTCGCGCCATCGAGCAGCGCGCGCTCGGCGGCGACGGCGCGAACCGGTACCGCAGCCGCGCCGAGCAGCGCGATCGCGGCGTGCGCCCCGGGCGCGACGAGCGCCGCCACCCCGGCGACCGCGAAGTCACCGTGCGTGCGGGCCTGCTCGAGAAACGCCGTGCGAGCCCCGGGCACGGGTGCCGGCACCTCGATCTCCCGCAGCAGCTCCCCGGGCGCCAGCGCCGTGGTGAGCGCGCCCTGGAACAGCTCCGCGGCTGAGAGGGTGCGTTCGCCATCGCGTGAGCGCAGATGAAAGCGGGCATCGAGCGCCGTCAGCGCCACCGGCAGCTCGGCCGCCGGATCGGCGTGGGCCACCGAGCCGCCGACGGTCCCGCGGGTGCGGATGGCGGCGTGCCCGACGTGCGCGACCGCGGCGGTCAGCAGCGGCCAGCCGGCGGCGACGACGTCGGACCGGTGCAGGGTCGCCTGCCGGGCGAGCGCGCCGATCCGCAGCGCGCCGTCGCAGACCTGCAGATACGCCAGCTCGCTCACCTGGTTGAGATCGACGATCAGCTCCGGCCAGGCGAGGCGGAAGTTGAGCATCGGCACCAGGCTCTGGCCGCCGGCGAGCGCCCGGGCGTCCTCCCCGTCCAGCAGCGCGAGCGCGTCCGGGAGTGATCGCGGCGCCTCGTAGCGGAACGGCGCCGGTTTCACGGGCCACCGTCCGCGGGCTCGTCGTGCAGCGCTCGCCATAGCTTCTCAGCGGTGAAGGGCGGCGTCACATGGCGGCCGCCGAGCGCGTCGGTGACCGCGTTGGCGACCGCGGGGAGCGTGCCGACCGCGCCGCCCTCACCGGCGCCCTTGGCCCCGAGCGGGTTCAGCGGCGACGGCGTCTGCACCTCGCCGGTGACGATCAGCGGCACCTCGGCCGCCGTGAGCAGGCTGTAGTCCAGGAACGAGCCGGTGCGCGGCTGACCGCCGTCGTCATAGACCGCCTCTTCGGTCAGACACTCGCCCAGCGCCTGGACCGCACCGCCGATCACCTGGCCGTGGACGAGGAGCGGGTTGATCAGGGTCCCGGCATCGTCGACCGCGATCAGCCGCTCCACGGTCAGCTCGCCGGTGCCACGATCGATGCGAACCGTCGCGACGTACGCGCCGGAGGAGAACACATTTGCCGAGCCAAAGCGGGCCGACGCCCGCAAGGTCGGCGGCTCGCTCGTGGCCGCCGCGCCCGCGGCCTCGCCCCCGCCCGCGGCCTCGCCCCCGCCCGCGGTCTCGTCTCCGCCCGCGGCCTCCTCTCCGCCCGCGGTCCACTCCCCGGCCAGGGCGGGCCAGTCGATCGTCGTCGTGCCGGTCCGGGCGCGGGCCTGGGCGAGCAGGTCATCGGCCGCCACCGCGATGGCCGATCCCGCCATCGCGACCGAGCGGCTGCCGAACGTCCCCACCCCCGGCGGGCTGGTGGCGCTGTCGCCAAAGCGCAGCTCGATGTCCTGGACCGTCACCCCGAGACGGTCCGCGGCGATCTGCGCGAAGGTGATGTCGTGCCCCTGCCCGTGGGGGCTCGAGCTCGAGCTGATCGCAAACGTCCCGCCCGGCCGCAGCTCGATGTCGGCACTCTCCCAGCCGCCGCCGGCCCGTTCGACGTACAGCGCGATCCCGCGGCCCCGGACGACGTCGGCGCCATCGCCCCGCTCCCCGTCGGAGTCGGCGGTGCCGGCCAGCTCCAGCGCCAGGTCGAGACAGCGCTCGTAGTCACCCGAGTCGTACTCCAGCCCCGTCGGGGTCCGGTGGGGGAAGCGGCGGATGAGATTGCGCCGCCGAAGGGCCACCGGATCGATCCCGGTCCGGCGGGCCGCCTCGTCGACGAGCGCCTCGATCATGTAGGCGGCGTCCGGTCGCCCCGCGCCGCGATACGGCCCGGTCGGGACCTTGTGGGTGAGGGCGCCGATCACGGTGACCTGCGCGGCGGGGATGTCGTAGACGCCGGTGATCAGCGTCCCGGCGGTGTGCGGCGGGATCGGGGTGGTCGTCAGCAGGTAGCCGCCGAGGTCGGCCCACAGCCGGGCACGGAGGCCGAGCATCCGCCCGCCGGCGTCGAGCGCGAGCTCCAGGTCACCTTCGATGCCGCGACCCTGGCTGGCGCCGACGAGGTTCTCGAGCCGATCCTCGGTCCACTTCACGGCGATCCCCAGCCGCCGAGCGATCGCCGCCACCGCGGCGACCTCGGGCGCGACCACCCCCTTGCTGCCGAACGCGCCGCCGACGTCGGGGACGATCAGCCGGATCCGGGGCGGCGGCCGATCGAGGATATGGGACAGCTGGGCGAGCGGGCGGTGGATGTCCTGCGCCGAGCACCACACCGTCAGCGTGTCGTCCGCAGGCTCGTAGGCGGCGACGCACCCGCGCGCCTCCATCGGCGCCGCGATCAGTCGCGGCAGTGCGTAACTCCCCGACACGACGTGCGCCGCGGCGGCGAACGCGGCGGCGACGTCCCCGGCGTTGCGCGACCACCGCGTGAGCACGACGCCGGAGTCGCGCGGGGCCAACACCGCCGGGCGCTCGGCGTAGGTGACCTCGATCAGCTCGACGGCGTCCTCGGCCAGCGCCCGGGTGCGCGCGATGACCGCCGCCACCGGCTGTCCGGCATAGCGGACCTCCCCATCGGCGAGGACCGGATGGGCGTGCGCGTGATCGACCTGCACGCCGTCCGGCTCCATCAGCGGGAAGGCCCGGACCGTCTCGCCCAGGTCAGCGGCCGTCACGACCGCGAGCAGGCCCTCGGCGTCGTCGGGCACCGCGATCGATGTGATCGTCGCGTGGGCGTGCGGGCTGCGGACGAACGCGGCGTGCGCCATCTGCGGCAGGACGACGTCGTCGATGTAGCGCGTCTCGCCGCGCAGCACCCGCGCGTCCTCGCGCCGGGGGAGCGACGCCCCGATGAGACCCCCGCCCGTCATCCCAGTCGAGCGCGGATCCAGTCGGCGACGAGCGGCCGGTACTTGAACGGGATGTTGTTGCAGACGTGGGTCCCGTCGTCATAGAGCACCCACTCCGAGTTCGGTACCGCGTCGGCGATCCGCTTGGTCTGCTCCCAGGAGATGACGCGGTCCAGCTTGCCGGTGACCACCAGGCACGGCTGGCTCACGCGCTCGGCGACGCCGTCCAGGGTGAGCGCGTGCGCCCGGCGGCGCGCGTCGTCGGGACCGTCGGCGCCGGTGTGATGCTCGATCGTCTCCCGGGTCAGCTCGGGCATCGTGTCCCAGTCGGCGGCGAAATCGTACGGCCCGCTGATCCCGGCAAGCGCGCTGATCCGGGGCTCGAACGCCGCCGCCCGGACGACGTAGTGACCGCCGAGGCTCACGCCGGCGGCGGCGATCCGCCGGGAATCGAGCTCAGCCCGGCCGGCGACGGCGTCGAGGATCGCGGTCACGGCCACCTCGTAGTCAGCGCGGATGTTCATGTGCAGCCCGGTCTCGCCCTGGCCCGGACCGTCGAGCGAGAGCGTCGCCATCCCCCGGTCCAGGAACACCGACTCCCAAACGAAGAACTCCTCCTTGGTCGAGTCCAGGCCCGGGATCAGGACGACCAGCGGCGCCGGCCCGCGGCCGGGCGGCCGGCGGAGGTTGGCGACGACGGTGCCCCCGTCCGTCGCAGCCTCGATCCGCTCGGCGGTCGGGTCGAGCACGCGGTGGGCGGCGTAGAGCGCCCGGACCGCCGCCTGCGTATTGACTCGGTTGCGCTCGGGATCGAGCACCCACACGAACTTGGAGAAGTGGTAGCTGATCGCCGCGCGCAGCTGCGCCTCGGCGGCGCTGCGAGCCGCGCCGCGATCCTGCGCCTCGCGGGCGAGCGCCACGTGCCGCTCGGCGGTCACAGTCCAGGCGTCGAGCCATTGATCCCAGCGGTCGACGGCCGCGGTCGTGCGCACGAAGTCGTTGTAATCGATGCCGTTGGCGATGAAGCGTGCCGCCCAGTGCCGGATCGCCGCGGTCACTCGTTCGTCGGGCATGCGCTCAGCTCCTCGAGGCGGTTGGGGTTCTCAGCTCGCGCGCCGCGTTGGCCCCCAGCACGGCGCGCTGCGCCGTCTCACCGAGGCCGGCGGCGCGGATCGTGGCGACCGGGTCGGGATCGGCCATGTCGAAGGGATGGTCGGATCCGAGCAGCACCCGGTCGGCGCCCACCGCCTCGACCAGCGTCCGCAGCAGCCGCGGATCGTGGGTGACGGTGTCG
>DATCFW010000249.1:0-9035 GCA_036509295.1 Solirubrobacteraceae bacterium
CGCGACGACGTCGTCAAGGATCACCAGCAGCGAGTCGCTCACGACTGGCCGTACTCGTCAAGCAGCGCGTCGAGATCGACGCCTGGCGACGCAGCCGGTTCTGGCTCTCGGGCGTGCGCATCGCGCTCGTCAAGGCTGAGGTCCAGTCCCAGCGCGTCAAGGAGTCGGATGACGAGCTGCAGCTCAGCCGTCGGCTTGCCGGACTCGATCTCGCCGATCCACTGACGCGAGACGCGCGCCCGTCTGGCCACATCCGCTTGGCTGAGGCCCAGGCCCAGACGACGACCACGAACCGCCACGGCGAGATCGCGTATGGAGGTGATGGGCGTCGGCATGTTGGTCCGCAAGTGGGAAGCGGTCCTGTAAGCGTACGGCGACAGAACGTTGATGTCGGCGTACGTTGACAACGGTAGCATGTCGACGTACGTCAACACAATAGACATGTCACCGTGCGTCGACATCGCGGGAGCCGGACGTCTAATGGATCACTCAGCCGCTTGCTCGGCAGTGCCGCCAGTTGCACCCGTCCGAACGGCCCGCCGTTGCGCTCGCACCGCTCCCGGGCGGCGAACAGCAGCCGGCGCAGCCCCGGCCGCCCGAAAGGGTCGCCGGACGGAGTCGATGCGCGCGGACGCGGTGCGCCCCGACCGAGAGCCGGGCGCTCCCGCTCTGTCCGCGCGGGCTGGGAGTATCTTCCATCGTGATTGCGCTGCACGCCCTCCGGTCCGCTGACGGAGATCTGTGCATCTGGGGAGAGCGGTCGTCGCTGCCTGCGCGGGGGCGCCGGCCGCCTGGGCGGCCGCCGGTGACGCCGGTCCCGCGCCCGCATCCATTCGCCTGCGAGAGAGCGCTGCTCGCGGACGCGCTCGACGTGCTCGGCGCGCCGTCCGACGCATCACCGCCGTCGATCGGTTCGCCGGGCGCGCTCGTGCTGCGGCTGCCGTCCTGGGAGCTTGGGCCGCAGGCGTCTCCGCACCTGCTGCGCGTGGTCGACGACGGCGGCTCTACCGAGGCGCCGAAACTGCTGCTCCCGTGGGAGGTCGAGGCGATCCGGCTGCCGGCCGTCGCCGCGGTCGGACTGCTCCTCGCCCTGCCCGCGAGCCCGCCCGCCGGAGTGGCCATCGGCGATTCGCTTCGTTATCTGGCCGAGGCGGTCAAGCTGGCGCTCGAGCTGGTGGCGCGCGGACGGTTGCGCCCGGCGCTGGAGCGCGACGGCGAGCGGTGGGTCGCCCGCTGGCGGCCCGTGACCGACGCGGACGAGGACGCCGCCCGCGTCGAGCTGCTGGTTCGAGCGATGCCGCCCCTGCTTCGCGCCGAGCTCTCTCCGTGGGAGGACGGAGTCCGTTCCGACCTGCTCGTCGACCGAATTCTCGTTGTCGTCATCGATGCCTGCGTCCGCGAGCTTCTGGCGGGCCGGCTCGCCGCCGCAGCCGAGCCGGATCCGGGGGTGGGCGGAGTGTTCGCGGCGTGGCTGTCGGCGCTGGTGGCCGATGATCCGGCGGTCGACGGCGACGAGCGGGAGCTCGCCCAGCTGGCCGAGCGGCTGGAGCAGTGGTGGGTGGCCGGGCAGACGTACGAGGCGCGACGCATGTTCCGGACCTGTTTCCGGCTCGTCGCACCTGCCGCGGACGAGGACGAGGACTTCAGCGACGCTGACGATCCGGAGCTCGCCGACGGTGACGATCCGGACGTGACCGACGGTGACGATCCGGCGCCGGACGAGGAGGGTGCGCCGCACAGCGCCGATCCGGATGCCTGGCGCGTCGAGTTCGTCCTCCAGCACAAGGAGGATCCGAGCGTGCTCGTGCCGGCCGCTGAGGTGTGGACGCACAGCGAGCGGCTGTCGGCGCTCGGCCGGATGCTCGAGAATCCCCAAGAGCGCCTGCTCGGCGGGCTGGGTCATGCGTTGCGGCTGTGGCCTGACCTGGCGCCGGCGCTCGATCAGCCCGCGCCGACCGCGATCGAGCTGACCGCCGAGCAGGCATACGGCTTCCTGTGCGACGCGGTTCCGGCGCTGGAGCAGGCGGGCTTCGGGGTGCTCGCGCCGCCGTGGTGGCGGCAGCGGCTGCGGGTCGCGTTGACCGCACAGCCCGCGCAGGAGTGGGAGGAGGGCACGGGGTTGTTCGGCATCGATGGCCTGTGCGCATACGAGTGGCGGATCGCGGTCGGCGACGTGCGGCTGACGCTGGGGGAGCTCGAGGCGCTCGCCGAGTTGCAGCGGCCGCTCGTGAAGGCTCGCGGGCGGTGGATCAGGCTGCGTACCGAGGACGTCGAGATGGCACTGCGGTTCTTCAAGAAGCGGGCGGCGGCCGGCCGGACGAGCGCGGCCGACCTGGTGCGCCAGGGACTCGGCGTCCAGAGCGCCGGCGACGAGCTGCTCGAGATCGAGATCGAGGCGGACGGCTGGCTCGCCGAGCTGCTGCGCGCCGGAGGTGAGCGCCGGCTGCAGCCTGTCCCGACGCCATCGGCGTTCGTCGGCGAGCTGCGCCCCTACCAGCAGCGCGGGCTCGCGTGGCTGGCGTTCATGTCGAGCCTCGGCCTCGGCGCGTGCCTGGCCGACGACATGGGACTCGGGAAGACGGTCCAGCTGATCGCGCTGCTGCTCGCCGAGCGCGAGTCGCGCGCACACGCAGCGCATGAGTCTCGCGTGGTTGGTCAGGGCGAGCGACCGGGCCCGACGCTGCTCGTCTGCCCGGTGTCCGTTGCCGGCAACTGGCAGCGTGAGGTGGCGCGGTTCGCGCCGGACCTGTGCGTTCACGTCCACTATGGCCGCGAGCGGCTGTGGGGCGACACGTTCGTGTCCGCCGCACAGCGCCACGACCTCGTGATCACCACGTACGCGCTCGCGCTGCGCGACCGAGAGCTGCTGCAGTCGCTCGAATGGGACCGGGTCGTGCTCGACGAGGCGCAATGCATCAAGACGCGCGAGGCCAAGCAGACCCGCGCGATCCGCGGGCTGCGGGCCCGTCACCGCATCGCCCTGACCGGCACCCCGGTGGAGAACCGTCTGGCCGAGCTGCACTCGATCATGGACTTCCTCAACCCCGGTCTGTTCGGCTCGGCGACGAGCTTCCGCGAGCAGTTCGCGACGCCGATCGAACGCTGGCGCGACGGCGCCGCCGCCGCGCGGCTGCGGCGCATGACCGGCCCGTTCATTCTTCGCCGGTTGAAGACCGACCGGGACATCATCAGCGATCTCCCCGAGAAGATCGAGATGCGCGTCGACTGCCACCTCACCGCTGAGCAGGCGACGCTGTACCGTGCCGTCGTCGACGAGATGCTCGAGCGGGTCGAGCAGGCGGAGGGGATCGAGCGGTCGGGGGCGGTGCTGCAGGCGCTGATGAAGCTCAAGCAGGTGTGCAACCACCCCGCCCATCTACTGAAGGACCGCTCGCGGCTCGACGGGCGCTCCGACAAGCTGACGCGTCTGGAGGAGATCCTCGCCGAGGCGCTGGCCGAGGGCGACAAGGCGCTGTGTTTCACCCAGTTCGCGGAGTTCGGCCACCAGCTGCGCGGTCATCTCCAGGATCGTCTGGGGCACGAGGTGCTGTTCCTCCACGGGGGCACGCCCAAGGCCGAGCGCGACCGGATGGTCGAGCGGTTTCAGTCGCCGGATGGACCGTCGCTGTTCGTGCTGTCGCTGAAGGCGGGCGGCACCGGGCTGAACCTGACCGCCGCCAACCATGTGATCCACTTCGACCGCTGGTGGAACCCGGCGGTCGAGGACCAGGCGACCGACCGCGCGTTCCGGATCGGCCAGCGCAAGAACGTGCAGGTGCGCAAGCTGAGCTGCGTCGGAACGCTCGAGGAGCGGATCGATAGGTTGATCGCCGAGAAGAAGGAACTGGCCGAGCAGGTCGTCGGCACCGGCGAGGCGTGGCTCACCGAGCTCGACGCCGGGCAGCTACGCGAGCTCGTTGCCTTAACCGGCGATGCGGTGGTGGCGGCCTGATGGCGGTCACGGCGAGTGGAGGCGTGCCGTTGCCGGCGCCTGGACAGACGTGGTGGTCGCGGCGGTTCCTAGAGCTGCTGGAGTCCTTCGGGCTCGGATCGCGACTGGAGCGCGGCCGCGAGTACGCGCGCACGGGCCAGGTGCTGGAGCTCGACGTCGAGCCGGGGATCGCGCTGGCGAAGGTGCAGGGCTCGCGGTTCACTCCCTACCGCGTGCGGATCCGGCCGCGAACGTTCTCCGAGCACCAGTGGTGGCGGGCGGAGAAGGCGATCGCCGCGCGGGCGCTGACGCTCGCCCGGCTGCTCGCCGGGGAGATGCCAGACGACATCGAGGAGGTCCTCGCCGGCGTGAAGCTGGCGCTGCTGCCGTCGAGCTATGACGAGCTGCGCGCAAGCTGCACCTGCCCGGATGAGGCGAACCCGTGCAAGCACACCGCCGCCGTCTACTACACGCTCGCCGAGCGATTCGACGCCGACCCGTTTGCGCTGTTCACGCTGCGCGGGCGGACCGAGGAGGAGCTGCTCGACGCCCTCCGCGCCCGGCGGGCGAAGGCGAGCGGTATGCCCGCGTCACCCGCGGTGGCGATGCCGGCCGATGGGCGCGTCCGCGCGACGCCTCCGGCTCCGGCGCTGGCCGACACGATCGACGGCTTCTGGCGCGCCGGCACGGAACTCCAGCAGCTCCAGGTCAGCCCGCTCGCGGGCGAGTGCCCGGATGCGTTGCTGCGCCGGCTCGGCCCGCTCAGTGCCGAGTCGGAGGGCAGCCCCGACCTGGGCGAGCTGCTGGCGCCGGTCTACCGGCGGCTCGCGGAGGCGGCGGAGCGTCGCGCGCTCTCCGAGTAGGGCGGGGCGTCAGCCTGCTGCAAGTTTGCGCACGGCTTTGACGATGCGTTTGCGGCTGGCGGCGCCGAGTTGTGTGATCGGTCTGTTCAGCTCCCGGTCGGCGAGGCCCGTGGCCTGCATGATCGAGGCTCGCTCGGACTCATCGAGATACCCGATCGCCGCGAGCAGATCGACGACGCTCATGCTCAGCGATGCCGTGTCCGGCCCGACCAATCGGTGCTCCACCGCGGCCGCGGCCGCCACGATCGCGGTGCTGCGCTTCGGTGCGGTCCGGAGCGCATACGCCAGTCCGACCCGGAATGCGTCGTTCAGCACCTGGAACACCGATCCCTTGCCGACCTGCTTGGGAATGCGGGGTGGTTGGCGGCCGCCGGACACACCGCGGCCGGCCGGTCCTCCGCCGGCCCGAGCCGAGTCCCGGCCGCCCGATCCGTCCGCTCCGTAGGGGCGGGACGGCTCCAGCCCGGCCTCGGTCAGGAAGCGGCTGGGAGCGGTCTCGACGGTGTGGAGGACCAGTCGCTCCCGGGCCCGCGTGAAGGCGACGTAGGCGAGACGGCGCTCGGCTTCAAGGCCTTCGCCGGCGGCGCGCTCCTCTGGAGTGACGTCGAGCGCGCGCCGGTGTGGAAGCTGGTGCTCTTCGCAGCCGAACAGGTGAACTTCGGGCCACTCGCGGCCCTTGGCGCGATGGATCGTCGTCAGCTCGATCCCGTGCACGTCGTCGCGGATCGCGCGCAGGGCGTCGCTGCGCGCCTGCAGCCGCTCGGCGTATCCTCCGACGGTCTCGCCGGTTGCCTCGCGTTGGGCCTGCTCAAGCACCTCCAGATCGACCCGCTCGGTCTCACCGAAGGTCTGTTCGTGGGCGCGGTAGTACTCGTCGAGGCCGCCTGGGCCGCGCAGGTAGCGGATGAAGTTCGGTGCGTCGGTGGTCGCAGCGAGCACATCGAGGATCGCCCCGGCGTCCTGGAGTCGGGAGCGCTGCCAGTCCTGTGCCGGGAGCGCAGCGAGGCTCGCGGTGAAACCGTGACCGTCTCTCAGCGATCTGGCGATCCGCTCCTCGGCGCCGAACGGCAGTCCGCGGCTCGGCGCGCGACAGACCGTCGCAACGTCGTCGGGCTGGGCGTTGGCGGGCGCCCCGCACAGTCGCAGATACGCCTCGAGCGCGCCGCGCGCTCCGTGTGGCTCGAACACCTGCTCTGGCGCGCTGATCTTCACCTCGGCGTCCGCGCAGGCCAGCGCGACCGTTCGCAGCAGGTTGGTCGTGCGGGCCAGGACCACGACCTGATCGCGCTGGCGGCCGGCCAGCACGCCGGCGATCTCCTGAGCTGCCTGTGGCTGACCGACGTGCTCACGCAGCTGCAGTGGTCGCTCGACGCCGGAGATGGGCGCTCGCGCGGCGTGGATCGGCTTGGGAAAGCGCACCACGTTGTGCTCGATCAACCGCCGTGACGCCTGCACGACATCCTCGGGACAGCGGTAGTTGTGCGCGAGGGAGATGCGATCCAACCCCGGATAGGCGAGATCGAGGTCGATGATTCGTCGTACGCTGGCCCGCCGCCAGCCGTAGAGGGTCTGGTCCTCATCGCCCACGCAGAAGAAGCCGTCGTGCGGTGCGGCGAGGATTCGCACGAGTAGCTCCTGAGCTGGCTCGATGTCCTGGTACTCGTCGACCAGGACCTGCTCGAAGCGGCTCTGCCAGCGCCGCCTCAGCTCTGCGTCCTCGCGCAGGGCCCGGACGGCGATCAGTACGAGATCGTCGAAGTCGTGGATCTGCTGCTCGGACAGCTGGCGCTCGTAGAGCTCGTAGATCCGCGCGAGCGCGTGTCCATCCTCGCGCTTCGCCGCCTGGCGGCGGAACTCGCGCGGCGAGGCGAGTAGCCCCAGCTTGATCTGGCCGACCGCCGAGCGCGCGTCGGCCGGATCGATCCAGCTGCCCTCCTCACGCAGCGCGACGGCGCACAACCGCCTCCACTGGTTGAAGGACAGCTCGCGCGGACCGCCCGGACGGGCGAGCTGCTCCTCGCGCATCAGCCGCCAGCCGAGGCTGTGAAACGTGCTCGCGGTCACCGCTTGCACCCCTGCGCCCCGCAGCCGCTGCACAAGCTCCACGCGCGCGTCCCGATTGAAGGTCGTGCAGAGGATCCGCCCCGCCGGCACGCCGCGGCGCAGGAGCTCACGGACGCGCTCGATCAGCACGGTGGTCTTGCCGCTGCCAGCCGGCGCGATCACCTGCACGACACCGTCGGGCGCGTGAGCGGCGCGCCGCTGCTGGGGATCAAGCGCCGACGTCGATCCCGGCGCAACCGCTCTCGTCGGCGCCGGGTCGTGACCGGCCGGCGCGGTGCCGCGAAACAGGCGCATCGCCGCGTCGAGGGCGCGCTCAAGCGTGTACGGGTACTCGAACAGTGGATCGACGAAGTCCGCGGAAGTCAGCTGGGTCAGACGCTCCTGGCTCTCGATCGCCACCGGCGTTCCGCAGCGCAGCGCAGGCTCGAGGACGTAGCCGTGCAGCGTCTGAACGTCTGCGAGGTCACGCAGCCGGATGCCCGTCACCGCGAGGCCCGCGGCGGCGTCGACGCGGGCAAGCCATGTGCCGGCGGGGTTCTGCAGGCTCGTGCGCCGGCGGCTGGTCGGCCGGGTGCTCGCGGCGATCTCTCGTCTGAGCGCTGAGAACTCGACCACGTCGTACCCGTCCGCTGCCAGCGCATGGCGATCGAGCGAGGCGCTCCAGGTCAACATCGGGCGGTCCGGGCCGACACGCCCGGAATCTACCCCTACAGGCTGTCCCGACTCGGCGCCACCTTCTCACGCGGGTAAATCGAGCTGGACCTGCTGATACCCATAAAGGAGCTCGAAGCCAGTCAGCTCGGACGCGTCGCGCACGAGCATCTGAGACTTCCAGTCGTGCTCTCGAGCTCCGCGGAAGGCGAAATTACCGAGCAGACCGGCGCGGAGCGACCGACGGCGGGGAGCGCTCCTCGGCCGGGCAAACGACGCTGCTGGATCGCGGCTGTCGACTGCCTCGGCCGGACCAATCCCCTCTGACCGGGCGCTCGAACAGCTCATGGCGGGTTTGAGTGGGACGCTCCGCAACTTCGCGAATGTCTCGGTGATCGTCGTCGCTCCGTGATCAGGGCAGCTCATCCAGCGAGGCCGCGACGCGCCTGCCCCCAAAAGCCAGCCAGCCTGGGCCCAGCTCGCGCCGCGTTGATCTCCAATGGTCTCATCTACGCACCAGAACACGGGATCGTCGCGTTCACCGTCCCTGGACTGGCCGCGTTCATCGGCCGACAGATCGACAGCTGAGACCTTCTCGCGTAACCGGCGCTGTTTCGGGTAACCGCGGTGCCGCCGGTCTCGCGCGGCCAGTGGACGTGGTCACAAATCGCCAGGAAAGCAGGGACGACGGATTAAGGGGCGCAATGACCCGGGCTGCTCATGCAGATCGCGCCGGTCGCCCCCGCGGGTGGGCCGGGAACCCGACCGCTGGCCATCGGGTTGTCGCCAATCCAGGCGCGCGGAGTTGGCGCTCCTGAGCTCCAATGCGATCGTCCGCCGACCCGTCGAAGCGGTGCCCCCGCAGACGACTCCGCGTGCCGACCAGCGTCAGCGTTCATGTCGGGAGCGTCTGCGTGTCCGGTTTGGCGCGATCGCTTTGGGTGACGTCACGCTCAAGACCCCTCGAGACGCGGTCGACAATGGAGGTAATGGCTCACCGTGAATTCGTCATCCTCATCGGCATCGCGCTAGCCGCGTGGGGCCATCTGTTAGTCAATGAGTTGCGCGTCGCTACCGCCAGCTGGATGCGTATGGATGAGCTTTTGTCACCGACGTGGCGAACTCCGCCGTCGCTGGCCGGACGCTGCCTGCTGATTCTCGGCTCGCTCTGCGTGCTGGTTCCGATCCTGAGCTGAGCGCCACCTCGGCCGCGTCGCACCGAGACCGGTCCGCTGAGTTCCTACTGTGAGACGCTGCCAGCATCGGGCCCGACGGCCTCGCAAGCGTTCAGATCACCCGTTTCGCCGACGGCCAGGTCGCGCTCTGGTCGACCATCGTGACCGGCCGACCCACCTACGCTGGAAACGGCCTCGACCGCAGCGTCCATAAGGCCGCACCCCCGATGCGGGGGGTCCCGTCGCGCTCAAATGAACCGGGGGTCGCCGCCGTCTCCTGGCCTGCTCGTTGACGTCCCGAAGCAGGCCGAAACCATCGTGAGCAGTGGCGGGTCCGGGCCAGACCGGCGA
>DATCFW010000250.1:0-2709 GCA_036509295.1 Solirubrobacteraceae bacterium
CGGCCGAGTGGACGCCGCCGGCAGCGAGTCCGGGGTAGCCGGCGATCGGATCGGCCCCACCCGACCCCGGCCCCCAGGCACGGCACCGGCACCGGCATTGGCACTGATGCACATCGATCCCTACATCGTCCTCGGCAGCGCGATCATCGGCATGCTCGTCGGCATGACCGGAGCGGGCGGCGGCGCGCTGATGACGCCGATGCTCATCCTCCTGTTCAGCGTCAAGCCGTCGACGGCGATCTCCAGTGACCTGGTGGCGGCGGTGGTCATGCGGCCGATCGGGGCGGCCGTCCACATGCGCGCCGGGACCGTCAACACCAAGCTGGTGGGTTGGATGGCGCTGGGGTCGGTCCCCGCGGCGTTCGTCGGCGCCTACCTCCTGCATCTCGCCGGCAACGCCAGGTCGGCCGAGAACCACATCGAGGTGTTCCTCGGCGCCGCCCTGCTCGTCGGCGCCGGCGCCATGGCGCTGCGATTCGTCCTCGATCACCGCGCCGGCAACGGCCGCGACGGCTACGTCACCGAGGTCACCCCCCGGCCGGCGCTGACGCTCGCCGTGGGGATCGTCGGCGGCCTGATCGTCGGGCTCACGTCGGTCGGGTCGGGCTCCCTGATGATCGTCGCGCTGCTGTTCATCTACCCCCGGCTCGGGGCCAACCAGCTCGTCGGCACCGATCTCGCGCAGGCGGTGCCCCTCACCCTGGCCGCGGCCCTGGGCGCGCTGGCGTTCGGCCACGTCGAGCTGTCGGTCACCGGCTCGCTCATCATCGGCAGCGTCCCCGCGGTGCTGATCGGATCGTTGCTGTCCTCGAGCGTGCCCGACCGCTACATCCGCCCGGCGATCGCGTTCGTCATCTTCGCGTCGGGACTGAAGTACGTCGGCGTCGCCACCACCGCGTTGGGGTGGATCCTGTGCGCGACGCTGCTCGCCGGCGCGGTGGCGTGGCTCGGGGTGGCGCGCCCGTGGACCACGACCGAGGCGGTGTCCGTGCCCGATCGACCGGCCCGCCCCAGGGAGGTCGAGGCACCGGAACCTGATGCCGTCACCGAGCGAGTCGGATGATCGAGCGCAGCGGATGACCGAGCGGCTCGACGTCGACGTGTACGGCGGGCGGCTGGCCACCTACCGGCTCGGCGCCAACCGTGCGGACGCGCCGCTCGTGCTGGCGATCCACGGCATCACCTCGACCAGCCGCACCTGGCTGGCCACGGCGCGTGCACTCGCCGACCGGGCCGCGCTGATCGCCGTCGATCTCCGCGGGCGGGGGCGCAGCAGCGAACTGCCGCCGCCGTTCGGGCTCGACGCCCACGTCCGGGACGTGATCGCGGTGCTCGACCGCCTCGGCGTCGATCGAGCCGTCGTCACTGGCCACTCGCTCGGCGCCTACATAGCCGCCCGGCTGGCGACGAGCCATCCCGACCGCGTCGCCCAGCTCGTGCTCGTGGACGGCGGCCTCACCATTCCCGCCGGCGAGGACCGCGACACGGACCAGTTCATCGAGGCGTTCCTGGGCCCGACGTTCACGCGGCTGTCAATGACGTTCCCCGACGTCGCCGCGTACCAGGAGTGGTGGGCGCAGCATCCGGCGGTGATCGCCGCCGATGTCGACCGCGCCGATCTGAACGAGTACGCAGCTCACGACCTCACCGGCGATCCGCCCGAGCTGCGCTCGTCGATCAACCCGCGCGTCGTTCGCGACGACGGCCTCGACCTGGTCGGGGATCATGACGCCCCGCGGCTGGCCGTCCCGGCGGTGCTGCTGTGCGCCCCCCGGGGGATGATCGACGACCCCAACCCGATGCAGCCGCTGGCGCTGGCGCAGGCGTGGGCCGACGCCGCGCCGTCGACCCGGCGGGCGGTCCAGGTGCCCGACGTCAACCACTACACGATCGCCTGGGGCGCCCGTGGGGCCCGAGCGGTCGCGGACGAGATCGCCCGCGCCGTCTCGGCGACCCGGACGGGCGGTTAGACCTCGGTTAGACCTCGGTTAGACCAGCGCCGGCGCCGGCGCATGGCGGTTGCTGCTTGCGCGGCCGGGCGCAGCCGGCGGAGGGTTGCCTTTGGGCGAAACAACGGCGGCTGTCGAGGAGGGGAGCGGCCGGCAACGTCCCTTGAGCGACGCCGGTCGGGGAAAGGGGGACGTTGGCCGTCGTGAGGACAGCGAACGTCCCTCGCTTCGCCAGGCGGTTGCGGTGAGGGACGGTTGCCGTCGTGACAAAGGCGAACGTCCCTCGCCAGCCTCCGGCGGGCCCGCGAGGGACGTTGCCGGCGCAGGCGCCGCCCGTCCCAGTTCGAACGCCGCCGTTTCTCCGGCCCGCGGCGACTTCACGCCCACCGCGCGCCGCCGCGGCCCGGCGGCGGCCGGCCGATCGCCGTCGCGTCCGCGGAAATCGCTCAGGCGACCCGGGCGACGGCGGAGATGTCAGCCTCGGCGATCGCCAGCCCGATCGCTCCGAGCAGCTCGGCCCGGTCGCCGAGGGTGGCGGCGACGACCCGCACGTCGCTGCGCACCGCGGCGATCGTCGTCTGCGCCAGGCCGGCGCGCACCGCGTCGACGAGCACCGCGCCGGCGACGATCATGTCCCCGCCGACGATCACCAGCTCAGGGTTGACGAGGTTGCAGATCGCGCCGGCTACGCGGCCGGCCGCCAGACCAGCCTCCGCGAACCGCCGCCGGAATCGCGTATCGCCGTCCCGCGCGCGAGCGG
>DATCFW010000251.1:0-17309 GCA_036509295.1 Solirubrobacteraceae bacterium
GACCCGCTCTACCTGGAGACGATCCGTCAGGCCTGCGCGAGGCGGCGTCGCAGCCGGGTGGCACCTCCTCGGATGTGATGGGCAATTTCCCTAAGCAGGTGTACGGCGAGACCGGGACGGAGCAGTAAATCACCCAGCCGGATTACGCCTGGTATGCGTGCTTCGTGCCGGCGACCGCCACCAGCAAGCCGATCGTCGTCGTCGTCCACGTCGAGCAGGGCGGGTTCGGTGACGTGGCGGCCGCGCCGGTGGCCCGCCAGATCCTGTCGCAGTGGTTCTTCGGTAAACCCGGCAGGTACGTGGCCGGGACCTCGACGACGCTGTGAGCGGCGGCTGTCTGGCGTCTACCGAGCGCCCGCCGGCAGCGGACGGCCGGTCGCTCGGCGGCGATGATCGAGCCGTCCCGAGTACAGCGCCACCGCCAGGCCGACGCTGGCGAGGCCGGCCGCCACCAGGTTGACCGAGGCGTAGCCCAGGCCGGCCGCGATCGTCAGCCCGCCCAGCCACGCGCCGATCGAGTTGGCGATGTTGAACGCGGCGTGGATCGAGGCGGCGGCCAGGTTCGGCGCCCCGCCGGCGAGCGTCACGATCCGGGACTGGAGCACCGGCAGCATCGCCAGCGAGCAGAACGGGAACAGCAGGATCATGAGCGCCGCGGTGAGCTTGTCGTGCGCGGCGAAGAAGAACAGGATGGCGATGACGATCTCGCAGCTCATCGCCACGTACAGCGTCCGCATCAGCGCGCGGTCGGCGAGCCGGGCGCCGACCAGGTTCCCGCCCGTCATCCCAATCCCGAACAGCACGAGCAGCGGGGTGATGTCCGACGGGGCGTACCCGGCCAGGTGGGTCATCATCGGCGCGATATAGCTGAAGGTGGCAAACAGGGCGCCGCCGCCGATCATGGCGATCGCCAGTGAGAGCCAGATCTGAGGCTGGCGAAACGCGCCGAGTTCCTGGCGGAGGTTGGGTGCGTCGCCGTCGAGGTCGGCGCGATCGATCGGTACCACCGCCAGCACGGCCACGGCGGCGAGCACCTCGATCGCCCCGACCATCGCGAACACCACCCGCCAGCCGGCGTGCTGCCCGACCAGCGTGGTCAACGGCACCCCGATGACGTTGGCGACGGTGAGCCCGGCGAACACCACCGACATCGCCGAGCTGCGTCGCTCCCGCGGCACCAGCTTGGCGGCGACGACCGACGCGACGCCGAAGTAGGCCCCGTGGGGCAGGCCGGCCAGGAAGCGGATCACCAGCAGCGCGCCGAAGCTCGGCGCCAGCGCCGAGGCGAAGTTGCCAATCGCCAAGGCGAGCGCGACCGTGATCAGCAGGCCCTTGCGCGGGAGCCGGACCGCGGCGGCAGTGAGCAGCGGCGCCCCGACGACGACACCGAGCGCGTACGCCGAGATGAGATGGCCCGCCTGGGGGATGCTCACGTGCTCGTCGCGGGCGACGTTGGGCAGCAGGCCGAGGATCACGAACTCGCCGGTGCCGATGCCGAAGCCGCCGAGCGCCAGCGCGAGCAGCGCTCGACGCACCGGGCCGACGGTGATCGGGGACAGGCGCCGCATCGCTTTGACGCTAGCGGCGCGCCCCGAATTCGTGTGCCGTGCTACGTCTGGAGGTCGAGGATGGCCGCGGCCAGCCAGGCCGCCTCGTCGGGCCAGTCGACGATCTGGCCGGCTGGCCGGATGACGAACTTCGACAGGCCGCCGGCAATGCAGCCCTGCACGAACGCGCGCAGCCCACCGGCGCCGACGGGCAGCAGCGTGCGCGGATCGGCGTCGGTCCGCCGCGCGCCGACGCGGGCCAGAAGCTCCGCGCTCGGCGGGGTCCGGGCGTAGGGGATGCTGAGACCGAAGTGCTCGGGGTCGAGCTCGCGTCCGAACCTCGCGGCGGCGGCCTGGATCGCCTCCCGCGCGATCACCGTCTCGGGCGGCGTCAGCTGCGCCCCCAGCCAGCCGTCGGCGATCCGGCCGACGCGATCGAGCGCCTTGGGCCCTCGCCCGCCGAGCCACACCTCGAGCGGGTCCTGCACCGGCTGCGCCGGGGACGCCAGCCCGGTGAACGTCCAGCGTTCGGAGCGGTGGCTGACCGCATCGCCCGCCCACCAGGTGCGGGCCAGCCCAAGGATCTCCTCGAGCACCGCGCCCCGGGTGGCGCCATTGAGGCCGTACACCTCGCGTTCACCGGGCTGATCGATCCCGGTGACGAAGCTGAGCAGGAGCCGTCCGTCAGACAGGCGATCGAGCTGGGCGAGCTCCTTGGCCAACAGGAACGGGTTGCGCCCCAGCGGGACGACGTTCGCGCCGAGGCGCAGCCGCTGCGTGCGCCCGGCGACGAGCGCCAGGGCGAGCAGGGGATCGAGCACCGGCCCGGCCGGGAGGTCAGACAGCCAGATGCCGTCGAAGCCGGCCGCCTCGATCGCGGCGGCGAAGCCGAGCACGTCGGCGCTCGTCCGCAGGCCGCTGTGCGGCGAGATGGCGAAGCGAACCTTCACGTATCCATGGTCGCAGGCCGGTGCGCTGGCCCGACGGGCGCCGGGCCCATAGACTCGCCGGCACTGTCATCCGCGCGTCCCGGAGGAGTCCGATGTCGACCTCGCCCGCAGATTTTCAGCACTCCGGACAGCGGACCCTCATTTGAGGTTTCAACGCGCGATTCCGCCGGGTCCGGCGGCGCCGGCCGAGGCGATCTACACCGGGCTGGACCTCGGTGCCCACGCGCCGTCAGATCGTCCGTACGTTGTCTGCAATTTCGTCGCCAGCGCCGACGGCAAGGCCACCGCGCAGGGGACGAGCGGATCGCTGGGCGGTGACGGTGACCGCGCGACGTTCCGCCTGCTGCGCACGCAGGTCGACGCCATCCTGGCCGGTACGAGCACGCTGCGCGTCGAGCGCTACGGGGCGTTGGTGCGCGACGAGCGGATGCAGCGAATCCGGGTCGACGAGGGCCGCGCCCGGCAGCCGCTGGCCGTGGTCATCAGCCGCAGCGGGAACGTGCCGTTTGAGATCCCGCTGTTTGCCGATGCCGCCTCGCGCGTCGCCATCTACGGGCCGGCGGACCTCGAGGTGCCGCCGTGCGCGGCGGCGGTGCAGCGCCACGCACTGCCGGCCGGGGGAGAGGGCGAGCTGGCCGGCGTGCTGCGCTCGCTGCACGACGACGACGGCGTGCGCTCGCTGTTGTGCGAGGGCGGCCCGTCGCTGTTCAACGCGATGCTCGCCGAGGATCTCGTCGACGAGCTGTTCCTCACGGTCGCGCCGGCGCTGGTCGGCGGCGACGCACTCGGGATCACCGGCGGCCGGGCGCTCGGCGGTCCGCGAACGCTGCGGCTGATCTGGGCCCTGGAGCGCGATGGGCACCTGTTCCTGCGCTACGGGCGCGACTGAGGCGCGGGCCGGCGCCGCCGGCGCAGCCACGCGGGACCGGCGCCCGCGGCCCGTCACAATCCGGGACTGTGAGCTCGATTCGCGAACCACGCCTCGCCGCCGGCCAGCGCGTCGATTGCGTCGGCGTGGTCGTGCATCCATCCCGCGACATCGACAAGCCACTGCATGGCCTGTTGGGCTGGGCCGATCGCGAGGGCGTGGCGGTCGTCCAGGTCCCGGTCGTCGGTCAGGAGCGCGCGGTCGCGGAGCCGGGCGCCGCCGACGACTGCGACCTGCTCGTCTCGATCGGCGGGGACGGGACGATGCTCGCGGCGATTCGGACCGCGGTGACCGCTGACCGCCCGGTGCTCGGCGTCGCCTGCGGCAGTCTCGGGGTTCTCACGGCGGTCTCCGCCGACATGCTGCCCGCCTCCCTCGACCGGTTTCGGCGTGGCGATTGGTCGGCGCGGCTGCTCCCCGCCCTCGACGTGTCGACCGGCGGCGGCGCTTTCTTCGCCATCAACGATCTCGCGGTCGTGCGGGCCGGCGTCGGCCAGGTGCGCGTCGCATCGCGCGTTGACGGAGTTCTGTTCAGCCGGCTCGCCGGGGATGGGTGCATCGTCAGCACGCCCGTCGGCTCCAGTGCCTACGCGCTCGCCGCCGGCGGTCCGCTGCTCGCGCCCGGCTCCGAGGCGTACCTGCTCACTCCTCTCGCCACCCACGGCGGCTCGCGCCAACCGCTGGTCATCGGCGCCCGGTCGACGCTGAGGCTCGAGATCGCGACGGGAATCGGCGGCGCCCGCCTGGAGATTGACGGGCAGATCGTCGCCGCCGAGCTCGACGGCCTGACCGTCGGCTTTCGTCCCGCGGTGGCGCGGCTCGTCGGCTTCGCCGAGCAGGAGCCGCTGTTCGCAACTCTGCGCCGGCGACAGGTCATCGTGGATAGTCCGCGGCTGCTCGCCGAGGACGCCGGCCGCGCGCCTGACTGCGACGACTGGTAGCTCGCTCGGAGCCCTCCGGGGCTCCCCATCCGGCGGCGCCGGTTAAGGGCCAGCGCGGATGTGGCGCCGGCGTCTCCGCGGCGCCGGGGTCACTCGGCGCGGGCGGCGCTGAGCTCGGCGCGCGCGACCGTCGCTCGCCACGTATGCGCGCAGCTCGCCGATCAACGGCGATTGGCCCAGCTCCGAGCGGCACGGCAGCCAGTTCGGCAGCTGGAACGCGCTGGTGAGATCGGGCTTGGCGTCCGGCGACTTGCCGGCGAGCACCAGCTCGAGCGCGGCGATGCCGCGCCCAGTGTGCACGTTGATCGTGGCGATCGCATCGAGCGGGAAGGACGCCGCCTTACGGCCCAGCCACGCCCCGGACATCAACCCGGGCTTGACGATGAGCACCCTCCGGTCGGTGACGATCATCGCCTGGCGGGAGCGGCCGGGGAGGACGGTGACGATCTCCTCGCCGTCGCTGAGCGCACCCTCGGCGAGCCGGCGCGCCTTCCGGTGCAGCTGTTCGAGGGCCGCGGTCATCGTCTCGCTGATGGCTCGTCCGGTGACCGCTAGCGCGGGCTGGCCGCCAGCGCATCCTCGGCGGCATCGCCCACGGCGGGCTCGACCCCGAGCACCGCCCGGGTGAGCAGCGTCCACAGGGTCGCGCGTTCGCCGGCGTCGAGAGCCTGGAGGACATCGTCCTCGATCGACTCCTGCGCGCGAGCGGCGCGCTGGAGCGCCTGCCGGCCGGCCTGGGTGATGTGGACGCGATGGCGCCGGCGGTCCTCGGGGTCGCGGCGGCGCTCGAGGTGGCCCAGGTCCTCGAGGTCGTTGAGCAGCAGGACGACGTTCTTGGCGTCCATGCACAGCGCGTCGACGAGCTCCTGCTGCGGGGCGCCGTCATGGTCGCTGAGATAGCTGAGCGCCATCAGCAGCCGCAGATCCATCCCGAGCAGCTCGGGATCGCTGCGCCGCATGACCTGTTTGGCCAGGCGGGCCAGCAACAGCATCGAGCTCGTCGCGTATCGGGGGTTCTCGCTGCCCATGTGTTCACAGTATAGCCCCGATTGCAAGGATCATTCCTTCATCGAGCAGAATACCGGTCTCACTATTTATATCTGTTCCAGGGATGATCCATGCTATGGTGCGTTCCGGAAACCGCAACCCAAGGACCGCCGATGAGCCCGAGCCCCCCCACACCCTCCGCCGTATCAGCCCCCAATCGCTGGGCCGTACTGGCCCTGCTCGGGGTCGCCCAGCTGATGGTCGTGCTCGACGCGACGATCGTGAACATCGCGCTGCCCTCGGCGCAGACGGCGCTGCACTTCTCCACCGACAACCGTCAGTGGATCATCACCGCCTACGCGCTGGCGTTCGGCAGCCTGCTGTTGCTGGGCGGCAAGCTCGGCGATCTGTTCGGGCGCAAGTGGACGTTCATCGCCGGGCTCATCGGCTTTGCCATCGCCTCGGCAATCGGGGGCCTGGCGCAGTCGTTCGGCACGCTCGTCGCCGCGCGGGCCCTCCAGGGCGCGTTCGGCGCGATGCTCGCCCCCTCGGCGCTCGGACTGCTCACGGTGACCTTCCACGGATCCGCCGATCGAGCCAAGGCGTTCGGGATCTTCGGCGCGATCGCCGCCGGCGGCGGCTCGCTCGGTCTACTGCTCGGCGGCGTGCTCACCCAAGCCGTCTCGTGGCGCTGGTGCCTGTACGTCAACCTCGCGATTGCGGTGCCTACGGCCATCGTGGCGCTGAGGCTGCTCGGCAACCAGCGCCGGCCGGACCGCGCTCCGATCGATCTGCCCGGCGTCGCGATCGGCTCCGCCGGCCTGTTCTCACTCGTGTACGGCTTCTCCAACGCCGAGACGAGCTCGTGGTCGGATCCGGTCACGGTCGTCGCCCTCGCCGCCAGCGCCGTTCTGCTCAGCGGCTTCATCGCCCTCGAACGGCGGGTCGAGCATCCGCTGCTGCCGTTGCGCATCGTCTGGGATCGGGCTCGCGGAGGCGCGTACGCGTCGATCGCGCTGGCCGCATCGGCGGTGTTCGCGGTCTTCTTGTTCCTCACGTACTACATGCAGCAGAACCTCGGCTTCTCCCCGCTCCAGACCGGCCTGGGATTCCTGCCCATGACCGCGATGATCGTGGTCACCTCCACGACCGTGCAGACGAGGGTGCTGCACCGGACCGGCGCCAAGCCCCTGGTCATGACCGGGATGGTGCTCGGGCTTGTCGCGATGCTGCTGTTCACGCGCCTGACCGGGGGCGGGGCCTACGCCACTCACGTGCTCCCGGGGCTGATGCTGACCGGGCTCGGCATGGGCTGCATCTTCGCTCCCGCGTTCTCGACCGCGACGCTCGGGGTGAGCACGAATGACGCCGGCATCGCCTCCGCGATGGTCAACACCTCGCAGCAGGTCGGAGGCTCGATCGGCACCGCGCTGCTGAGCACGATCTTCGCCAGCGCGGCGGCCGGTTACACATCCACCCACACCGCGGCGGCGGGCCTCGCCGGCGCGGCCTCCATCCACGGCTACACCACCGCGTTCGAGTGGGCGGCGGGGATCTTTGGACTCGGCGTGCTCGTCGCGCTGACCATCCTCCCGTCAGACGGCGCCGCCCGCGCCCGCATCGCCCAGACGCAGGCGAGCAGCGATCGCGGCCTCGCCCTGGAGACCACATGAGCACCACCCGCCCGCGGCCGGCGTCGCCACCCGCACGCCGCGCCCGCACTCAGTCCAGGAGATTCACCATGAACGCACGATCCAACCGAGCCGGCTTCCGCGCGGGAGAGTTCATCTCCCAAGATGCGGTGCGCGCCGCTCACGGCCGTCGGCGGCGCAATCCGCAGGCGGTTTCGGCTGACGCGCGAGCGCAGACGCCGGCCACTGCGGTCACCACGGCCGCCACGGCCACCAGAGGGGCATCGTCCGTCGCAAGTCCGACGCGGCCCCTGCGGCGGTGGTCCGTCGCCGAGCTCGTCGCCCGAGCCGGCGCCCGACCTGCCGACGGCATGAGCCACTAAGCGTCGGCTCGCTCACCCGGAGCGTTGACGTGACCGCCGCCGGTACCCCGCTCGCCGAGCCGCTCGCGGTGCCGGCGCCGGTCGCCGGCGAGGCAGGTGGCCGGCCCAGCTCCGCCGATCGGCGCCGCTGGCGCCGGCGGCTCGTGACCACGACGGTGATCGCCGTGTGCGTGGTCACCCTCGTGCTCGCCGTCCCCGGGCTGCGGCCGGTGGTGGGGGAGATCGCGCACATGAACCCGGGGCTCGTCGTCGCCGCCGTCGTGCTCGAGCTCGCGTCCTGTCTGAGCTTCGTGATCGTCTTCCGGCTGTTCTTCGCGCCGGTGCCGCGGCGCGAGGCGCGCGAGCTGGCTTGGTCGCAGATGGGCTCGGGCGCGCTTCTGCCCGGAGGCGGGGTCGGCTCCATCGCCGTCGGCGGGTGGTTGCTGCACCTCACCGGGATGCCGACCCGGCAGATCGTCCAGCGCTCGAGCGGCCTGTTCTTCCTGACCAGTGCGATCAACGTACTCACCCTGGCGGTGGCCGGGCTGCTGCTGTTGCTCGGGATCGCCGACGGCGCCCACGACCTTCTGCGCGCCGGACTCCCCGTGCTCGCCGGCGTCGGCGCGTGCGCGGCGGCCCTCGGTCTACCGATGCTTGCGCGGCATGTCTCCGGTGTCCACCCCCGCGCCGCCTGGCTCCAGGACATCGGCTCGGGCATCCCCGCCGCCCGGCGTGCGCTCACGCACCCCGGTTGGCGCCTAGCCGGCGCGCTGGGGTACCTGCTGTTCGATATCGCCGTGCTGTGCACCACGCTGGCCGCCGTTGGTCCCCTGCCGCCGGTCGCGCCGCTCGTGCTCGCCTACCTGGCCGGCTACCTCGCCAACGCGATCCCCGTGCCCGGCGGCATCGGCGTCCTCGATGCCGGGCTCGTCGGCGCTCTCGCGCTGTACGGGTTGCCGGTGACCCACGCGGCCGCCGCGGTGCTCGTGTACCACGCCATCGCATTCTGGATTCCGACCCTGGGCGGGACGGTCGGCTACGTCCGGCTCCGGGGACGGCTCGCCGCGACGTCGTAGACCGCCGCGGCGTCCGCCGCCATGACCCGCGCTACCATGTCGGATTTCATCGCGGCCAGGACCTGCTCCTCATCGGCGCTGCGCCCGTCGCGCCGGGTCAGATCGATGAACTCGTCGGTGACGAAGCCCGCGCGCAGGGCGACGGTCACCGCCTCGTCGTGCCAGCGCAGCCGAAACACGAACCGCTCGCGCGCCCGCCCGTGCTCCGGCTGGCCGAGCGACGGGTCCACGACGAAACGCTCCTCGCCCACGGCGCGGGTGACCAGCTCGAACGCATCGCGGGCACCGGGTCCGCCGAACGCCGTCTCGATCAGGATCGCACGACGTTGCACCGGCCGGCCCGCGTCCAGCAGCGGCAGGGCACGCTGCATCACCTTAAACGCGTGGGCCACGCCGCCCGGCGAGCCACCACCGTGATACTCCAGCATGTCCGCGAACGAGAACGAAAGCTCGCGAGACCGTTCGAGCACGACGATCCGGTCGGGCGTCACGCCCGCCGAGGCTACTCCTCGCCGCCGGCGACCCGGACACGACGGCTCGCGGCCCGGGGTGGCCGGCAGTCCGGCCCCCCAAATGGCGGTCACCGAGACGTCCACGTCGAGGCGTTCGCCTTCAGGCGCTCGGGCGGTTGCCGACAAAGAGAGGGATGGGCCGCTCGAAGGTCCGGATATGCCAGCCGCATTCATCGCTCGCCAGCCAATCTTCAATGACAAGCTCGATGTCGTCGCCTACGAGCTGCTGTTTCGTGGCGGCGGATACGTCGGCGGCGCGCCGTCCGACAACTCCGAGCGGGCGACCGCGACGGTCATCCTCAACGCGCTGACCGAGCTCGAGCTCAGCCGGATCGTCGGCAACAAGCCCGCCTGGGTCAACGTCTCGCGGGAGTTCATCGTCGGCGGCCTCGCGCAGGTGATCCCGCCGGGGCAGGTCGGACTCGAGATTCTCGAGGACGAGCTGTTCGACGATGAGCTGATCGCCGCGCTGCGCGATCTCAAGCATCGGGGCTATCAGCTGGCCCTGGACGACTTCCGGTTTCGGCCGGGCGCGGAGCTGCTGCTCGAGCTCTTCGATGTCATCAAGCTCAACATGCCCGAGCTCGGGCGCGAGCGGATGGGTGAGCAGGTGGCGCGCCTCGCGCCGTACCGCGGCCTGGTGCTGGCCGACCGGCTCGCCACGCGCCCGGATCATGAGTTCTGCGTCGGCGCCGGCGTCGATCTGTTCCAGGGCGGCTTCTTCTGCCAGCCGGCGGTCGTCGGCACTCGCGGCATCGCCGCCAACCGCCTCGCGCTCCTCCAGGTCGTGGCGGCGCTTCATGCCCCCGGCGTCGATCTGTCCGACCTCGAGCTGCTCATCGTCCGCGACGTTGCTCTCAGCTTCCGCTTGCTTCGGTACGTCAACTCGGCGTACTTCGGGACGCGGGGGGAGGTCCGGTCGATCGGTCAGGCACTCGCCCTGCTCGGCGTCGACAATGTTCGCCGCTGGGCGACGCTCAGCGTCCTCGCCAGCATCGACGACAAGCCAACCGAGCTGACCGTGACCGCGCTCATCCGCGGCCGGTTCTGCCAACTGGCGGGCGAGCAGCTCGGGCTCGGCGACCCGGCGGAGCTGTTCACCCTCGGTCTGTTCTCCGTGATCGACGGCATGATGGACGCGCCGATGCTCGACGTGGTCGCGTCGCTCCCGCTCGCCGAGGACATGCGGGACGCCCTTGCCCTCCGGCGCGGGCCGAAGGGCCAGCTGCTCGACTGCGTCGTCGCCCTGGAGACCGGCGAGTACGCCTATCCGCGGACGGTCGTTGCCGGCGTCGGCGAGCTCTACCTCACGTCGCTCATCTGGGCCAACACCGCGGCTGAGTCGCTGTTCGGCGCTCCGGGGACCACGTCGGCCCCCGCGACCGCCCGGCTGCCGCGTGCGGCCGACGTGCGCACGGCCCCCGCGTCCGCGCCCACGCCCGCGCCCGCGCCCGCCCCCGCGTCCGCGCCCGCGCCGGCGCCCGCGACGGCGACGGCGACGGCGACGCGAGGCGGTCTGGCGGTGCGGGTCGCGGCGGCCTGTGCTGGGTGGGTCCACCGGCGGTTCGGTGGTGGGCGTCCGCGCCGAGACGTCACGGCGCGCGACGGCGCCTGATCGGAGCAGTCGGTCACGGGTCGGCGGCGGGGGCGTTGCCCCAGTCGATCTCCGCCAAGCGTTGACGGAGCTTCTCTCCCCGGCCGGGGTTCAGCGACTCGATCCATGCGATCCGGCCGTGTAGATGCGCTCGCAGATCGGGGGTCCCGGAGCGATTCTGGCTGCCGGGCCCGTCGCGCGCGGCGTTGTGCAGGATTGCCTTGAGGCGGTCGTACTCGTCGCGGGCGATATTGGGGTGGGCGTTGACGACGATGCCGCAGATCGATTGGCGCCTGGCCGCGGTGCGCATCGATGATTTGTCGCGGTTGAGCACGAAGCCCTCCTCGCGAGCGATCTTCGTGGCGAACGCCTGGAGCTGAGCGCTCTGGCGGCGTAGCCGCGCTGGCCCCGAGAAGGTGAGATCGTCGGCATAGCGCGAGTAGTTCAGACCGAGCGTGGCGGCGACGCCCGAGAGTCGCCGGTCCAGGCGGAACGCTGCGAGATTGGCCAACGCCGGGGACGTCGGCGCGCCCTGGGGCAGGTGCGGGGTGGCCAGCTGGCGCCCCAACCAGAAATGCGCCTGGACCAGCCGGGATGACCCCGGCGGCGGGACCTGCCGCCAGACCGCCACCGGGACCGCGTTGGTGCACAGGCCGGTGAGTGCGTGCGCCACCGCGGGCTCGTACCCCAGGGTGTGAAAGATGCCGTAGATCCGGCCGGCGGTAATCGAGGCAAAGAAGTCCTTGACGTCGAGACGCAACACCGTGTCCTGACCGGCGTGCCGCTGCGCGTGGGTGATCACGGATCGTCCGCGAACGAACCCCTGAGCACTCGGGTGGGCGGGAACGTCATCAAGGATCTCGTGCAGAACCCAGCGTTGGATCTCTTTGAGCCGCGCCTTCGGGGCCTCGATCACTCGCGGCAGCCCGCTGCGGCGGGACACGGTGCGGTACCGGTAGTTGCGCAGCTTGGAGGCGGTCACGGTGCGCTCGAGGCCGCGGACGTCAGCCAGCCACGCCAACTGACCAATGCTCAGCTCGAGCGTCTCGGCCAGCCCGGCAACCGACTCGATCGCAGCGATCGGCCAGCCATGAGCGAACGTCGAGGGCTCGCGGCTCAGCCCGCGCCCGATCTGCGGCGGCTCCGGCGCAACGGCCCTCACCCGACGTGCCGTCAGGAACGACTCGATCACATACGTCAACTCGGAGCGCCGGTGCACCGGCGCGGATCGGTAGACCGCAGCCACGTGCAGCGCCAGGCCGCTCATCCAGCTCGGCCAGTGATCCACACTGCCCGCGCCGCGCTCGGCCATCTGCTCGGCGTCCCAGCGACCCGAGAGAAACGCCCGCGCAAGCGTTGCGGCAAGGCTGCGGCGTATCCGAGCGTCGTCCACGATCAGAATGATTGCGGCACCGCGCCCCGACTGCTTCACGTCGTGCGTGCCCCGAAGTGCCTCCGAACGGATGCACAAACGGGCACGCGATGCACTGGCTCAGGTGATCAACCATCCCCGGGGTAACCCCGGAGAGCAAAGGCGCGCTCGCAAGCGCGCTCCGCCTGACTCGGTGCGACAGCGCCGCCCGGCGTACGGTACCGGAACGGCCCGGGCGACTGCCGCCCCTAGAGACGGCGATCGCGCTCGAAATGCGCCCCGCAGCTGCGCACAATGGTGATCAGGTGAGATCCGCCGCGCTGAGCGCCGCTTGGAGAGCGCACCCGTCCCGGTGACCGTTGCGGTGCGAGCCGCAGCACTCAGGACACACTCCCCGCGACTTCAACGGCGTCAGGCCGCTCCACTGATGCTCGGCGAGCAGGCGGCGGAACTCGGTGTTCTGCCGCAGCACCTGCTCGACGTCCGCAGGACTGAGGCGAATCGCGCTATCAGACATGCCACAAGAGTACTCCTGGTGGTCCGAGCACGATCCGGGCCGATTAACCGTGGATTCGCACCCCGATGCCGGCGGGTCGCGCCGCCGCATCTGGCTTGCGTGAACAGTCCGCTCGTGGACAATGCTCCGTTGAGCAATCCCGACGACCGCCGAGGACTCGAATGACAAGCAAAGCCGACTTCAACGCCGAGGAATGGTCCACCATCGTTGACGGACCGCTCTACGCGGGCATGCGCGTGATCAGCGCCGACCGTGGCGGCACGTTGCGTGAGAGCCTGGCGATGGGCCGCGCCTATCAGCACGCGCGTGAGCATCACGGGGAGAGTGAGTTGCTCGACGAGCTGGTCAAGTCGCCGCCGTCGATCGATGCCGACCGGGTCCGTGAGGCGGGCGGGGACATCGCCGCCGTCGCGTCGCAGCAGCTGCGCGACGCGATCGGGATCCTGGAGACGAAGTCGACGGCCGGCGACGTTGACGCTTACAAGCGGTTCGTGATGACCGTCGCGCAGGCGGTGGCCGGCGCTCACAAGGAGGGCGGCTTTCTCGGTCTCGGTGGCAAGCAGATCAGCGATGCCGAGAACCAGGCGCTCGACGAGATCTCGAAAGCGCTCGGCTCGCCCCCGGCCACCTGAACGAGGCCGTTGACCCGCGCGCAGAGCGGCTGGCACCAGCCGCTCTGCACCGTCGCTAAACGCGATCGCGGGCGCCCAATCTACGAGAGCTTGATCGTCTTCTCCAGAACCTGCGCCAAGAGCGCCTGGCCGGCGTAGCTGGGATGGATCCCGCACATGCCGGGCCCGATCTGCGTGAGCAGGCCGGCCGTGCAGGTGTCGTCACCGGAATGGACGGATGCGGCCTCGAGCTCGCCGTACCCGTCGGCGATCTTCACGTGGAAGGGCGCGGCGGCCGAATCCTGCACCTTGTTGAGCAGGAGGGACAGCCCGTTGTCGGTCGGCGAGGCGTAGTTCAGCGAGTAGTAGTTGACGATCACGATCTGACCCTCGTAGCGCGCCTTGCTGCGGACAGCGGACAGGATCGTGTGGATGTTCCTGGTCACGCTCGCCGCAGTGGCGTTCTGCTCCGCGGTGCTGGCGCACGAGTCCGACGTCGTTTCCTGGCAGACGAAGAAGTCGTTGGCTCCGATCATCAGCGTCACCAGCCGCACGTTGTGGTGCGTGCGCAGGTACGACAACGCGAAGGCCAGCTGCGAGCCCCGGTAGCTCGCATGCAGCGGGTAGCTCGTCCGATAGTTCGAGCTCGTGTGCGCCGGGTTGTTCTCGCAGCCGTTGCTCGGCGCCGACACGTTGACCAGGCTCGACGACGTCTCGCCCGGGCACGACGCGTTGGCCACCGACAGGTGGAGCTCGGCGCCGAGCTGCTCCGGGTAGCCGAGGAAGGCCGCGGCGTTCTGGTAATCGGGAGCCGGCACAACCTGCGACTCCATGTAACCGAACGTCACCGAGTCGCCGAGCGCCAGATACTGGCTGCCCGGGACGACGGGCAGGTTCGCGACATGTTGCTTGCCGGACCCGGACTTCTTCTGCTTGCCGTGAGCCGGCTTGTTCGGCTGGGCTGAGGCTTTCGCCATTGCCGAGCCACTCGCCAGCGCGAGCGACGCCAGGGCAAAGACGACGATCAGCGCGCCAACGGCCCGCGCGCCTTGGAGACGGTGCATATGGTCCTCCCTCGTACGTTTTCGGCGACCGACCAACAACCGGCACCGGCAGACACGTTAATCGTACCTGCGCCCGTCAGTCTCGGGTGCACCTCCTCGGATGCAGTGCCTCCGGGTATCGACGGATGCCGACGGATGCCGCCGCGACTCTTCGGCACGGAGTTGGTTGCGCCCGTTGCGATCGAACCGCTCCTAGACTTCGGCCGATGTCATGCGGCGCCGATGTCAGCATCGATCCGGACGATCTTGCCGCGTACCTGAGGGTGCTTGCTCGACTGGATGAGCTGCCGGTCGAGCACCCCGATGCGGTCGCCGTCCGGCGGGCCACCGCGAGCGTATTCAAGACCGTCAAGGAGCGCCGGCGAGCCGAGCGGCGGGCCGCGATCCTCGCCAACGATGAGGCGGTCACGGCTGCGACGGCGACCGGCGCCCCGGGACGGCTCGACGACGAGACCCGTGGACTGCCGCTCGTGGCCGGCGCGGACGGGGCTCACGCCGGCGAGCTGTTGAGGGCGCGCGGCTGCTACGTGTGCAAGACCCGTTACCGACGAGTCGACGCGTTCTATCACCAGCTCTGCCCGGAGTGCGCGGCGCGCAACCGGGCGCGGCGGGCGGCGCGAACGGATCTGACCGGCCGGCGGGCACTGCTCACCGGCGGTCGCGCGAAGATCGGCATGTACATTGCGCTGCGCCTGCTGCGTGATGGCGCCGAGACGACGATCACGACCCGGTTTCCGCGTGACGCGGCACGGCGGTTCGCGGCGATGAAGGACAGCGGCGAGTGGTTGCAGCGCCTGCGTGTCGTGGGGGTCGATCTGCGTGATCCCGCCCAGGTGATCTCGCTGGCCGACTCGGTCATCGCTGCCGGACCGCTCGACATCCTCATCAACAACGCCGCCCAGACCGTCCAGCGCTCCCCCGCGTCCTACGCGCTGCTCGCTGAGGCGGAGGCGGCGCTGCTGACGTCGGGTCCCATACCGGAGCTCGTCACGATCGGGAAGGCCGCGCCCGGAGGTGCGATCGCGCCGAGCCGCGGCGGCGGGTATTCGGCACCCCACTGGGCGCCGACGCCGCAGATCCTCACCGAGCTGTCGCTCGCCGCGCGCTCGGCCTCACCGGCGCGGGTGGCGGCGGGTGCCGCGATCGATGCCGGCGGGCTGGTCCCTGACTCCGATCCGATCAACAGCTGGACGCAACGGGTCCACGAGGTGGATCCGATCGAACTGCTCGAGGTGCAGCTCTGCAACGTCACCGCACCGTTCATCCTGATCGGACGACTGCGTGGCGCGCTGGCCGCATCCTCCGCGCGACGGACCTACATCGTCAACGTCTCGGCCATGGAAGGGCAGTTCAGCCGTGGCTACAAGGGTCCTGGTCATCCGCACACGAACATGGCCAAGGCCGCGCTCAACATGCTGACACGCACGAGCGCACAGGAGCTGCGTGCCGACGGCATTCTGATGACCAGCGTTGACACCGGGTGGATCACCGACGAGCGGCCACTGCCGACGAAACTGCGCTTGGCCGATGCCGGCTTCCATGCTCCCCTCGACCTCATCGACGGCGCGGCCCGGGTGTACGACCCGATCGTGCGCGGCGAGGCGGGTTACGACCTCTACGGATGCTTTCTCAAGGACTACGAGCCTGCTCCCTGGTGAGCGCTGCCGGCCAGGTCGCGAGACGAGCTCCAGCCACCGCAGCGCTCCACAACTAACATCGTGGCTGCCCCGTCACCGTCGAAACGCGAGACTCTCCCAATGTCCGATCTCAATGTGGTCGCTGTGCTCAAGGCAAAGCCCGGCACCGAAAGCGTCGTCGAAAACGCCCTCGCTGCGCTGGTGCAACCCACCAGAGAGGAAGCGGGATGCATCAGCTACGAGCTCTTTCGTTCGGGCAGCGATGCGAATACGTTCATCACCATCGAGAAGTGGCGCTCCCAGGAGGATCTGGACGCTCACTTGACGACTCCGCACATCGCGCAGGCGCTTCAGGCCGCCGGAGACGCCCTTGACGGGGGTCCCGCGATCCATCCGCTCGCGCCCGTCAGCGGCTGAAGGTCTCACGCTCTAGCGCGGTCAGGGCCGGCGCTCCCGCCGCGGCAGTCCGTCGGTGCTGTCGCGCCGACGGCGGCGCGCGATGCGAAACACTCCAGGCGTGGATAACGGCCAGATCGCCGATCGCTTGGATGCGTTCGCGGTGCTGCTGGAGCTCAGTGACGCCAACCCGTACACGACGCGGGCCTATCGCCGCGCCGCCGCCGGCATCCGGGTGACGCCCGCCCCGATCGCCGAGCTCGTGCGGGCCGGCCGCGTGCGTGAGCTGCGAGGCGTCGGCTCGGGAATCGAGTTGCGCCTGCGTGAGCTGCTGGAGACCGGCGAGATCGCGGAGCTGGCCGCGCTCGAACGCGAGCTCTCACCCGGCCTGGTGGGGCTCGGGCGTTACCTCGGCCTGACCGCCAACCGGGCGGTCGAGCTGGCGCGAGCGCTGGACGTTCGTACCGCCGAGCAGTTCCGCGAGGCGGCGGCCGCCGGTCGCCTGCGCGACGTCCCCGGGATCGGCCCCAAGACCGAGGCACGAGTACTGGAGGCGCTGCGCCGAGAGGCGGAGCCCCGGCGCCCGCAGGGCCTGCTGCTCGACCGCGCGACCGATCTGGTGGCGGGCGTCGCGTCGCTGCTCGGCGGAGAGGCCGCCGGCGACGTGCGACGGCGACGCGACCTGTGCGAGCACCTGTGCGTCGTGTGCGGGGCGACGGAGCTCGCCGTCGCGCTCGATCGGTTCGCCGAGCTGCCACAGATCGTGGCGATCATCGAGCGGGCGGACCGGCGCGCTCTCGGGGTGACCGTCGAGGGGGTGCCGATCGAGTTGCTCGTCGCCCCGCCGGCGCGGTTCGGCACCGAGCTGCTGAGGGCAACTGGCGCCACCCCGTATGTCAGCGCGCTCGAGCCGCTGCCCGAGCGGCCCGACGAGGCGTCGGTCTACGCCGCGCTCGGCATCCCCTGGTGCCCACCGGAGCTGCGCGAGCGGCCGTTTCGGGGCGAGCCGCCCCCACTGGTCGGCCTGCACGACATCCGCGGCGATCTGCACTGCCACTCGACGTGGTCCGATGGACGGGCGAGCATCGAGGAGATGGGCCGTGCGGCGCGCGAGCGTGGCTATGAGTACCTGGCGATCTGCGATCACACGCCCGCCGTGGGTGCGGTCCAGGGCCTTGACCCGG
>DATCFW010000252.1:0-3817 GCA_036509295.1 Solirubrobacteraceae bacterium
CGACGGCGCTGTTCGCCGAGCTGGCCAAGCTCGGGATCAACTACGACGAGGACGTTCGTCCGCTGCTCGGCAACCCGATCGCATTCGGCGTCGTCGGGACCTCGAACGTGACGGGGTCCCACCTTCCGCCGTTCCTCGCCGCCTGGGTCACCGAGAGCGCCACCCACCTCGACGCGCTGATCGCCAAGCTCCCGGGCCTGCACACCACGGGCGCCTTCGACGGCGCCAAGCTGTATTCGGTCGGAAGCTTCGCCGTCGCGATCACCGGACCGACGGTCATCCTCGCGCAGTCCGCGGAGGTTCTGGACCAGGCGCTCAGCCGGCACGCGCACGGACAAGGGTTCACCGCCGCTGACTACGCGAAGGCGACGACCGGCATCTCGTCCCACGGCGCCGTCGAGATGTTCGGCGACCTGACCGGAGTGCTGTCCGGCCCGAGCGCGGCGGCCGCCCGCCAGGTGCCGTGGGTCGCAGCGCTCCGCGGCTACGGCGCGTCGGTGAGCGCCTCTGCCACTGGCCTGAGCATGCAGTTTCATCTCGACACCACCGGCCGGTCGCTGCAGACGTCAGAGCTGCCGATGGCCAGCGGCTCGGCCTCGCCCGGCGTCGCCGGAAACCTCCCCATCCAGGCGGGGCTGCGCGACCCGGCGACGACAATCGACTTCATCGTCACCGCCCTGAAGCAGGCAGATCGCAGCGCCTACGCGAAACTGGTGCGCCAGGAGGCCGCCTTCAAACGCCGGTCCGGCGTTGACGTCAGCACCCTGATCAACCTCCTCACCGGCAATCTGAACATCGAGTCAGACACCCACACCACGCTCGCCTGTGTCCCCGTCAGTGACCCCGCCGTTGCGCGGGCGCTGCTGGTCAAGCTCTCCGCGCATCGCTCTGCGCGCGGGGGCCCGGGGTTGATAGGGCTCGGCGGGGGCTTCTTCGCCACCACGTCATCGAAGTCCGAGCTCACGATCGGCGTCGTCGGAGGCCAGCTCCTGTTCGGCAGGGCCACACCGGCGCAGCTGCGCGCGTTCGCGGTGACGCACACGAGCACGGCGTCGTCCGCGGGCGGCGCGGTGAGCTTTCGGATCGCGCTCCCCGAGCTGCTCGGCCTCGCCCTGAAACGAGCACCGTCCCCGATCGAGCAGCAGGCGCTCGCGGTGATCGGCAACCTGAGTGGCTCGGCCTCCGCCACCACCGGCGGAGTGACCGGCACCGTGACGCTCGGCCTCAGGTAGCCGTTCCGGGAGCGATCCCGAACGCGTCGACCTGGTGGCCGGCGCCATCCGACACGGCGGTGTACACGACGTCGGCCCGGCCCGGCCGCACCGTGACCGTCATGAAGCCGTGGTGATCACTGTCGTAGGCCTCGAGGGTGAGGTCGGCCAGCCCCGGGAACGTGGCCGGCAGCGTGATCACGCCGGCCCCGACGTCATGGCGCTCGTAGAAGCCGCCGCTGCCGGCCACGACGTACGGGACGCGGCGCCGTCCGTGGCGGCGGGCAAATCGCTGGTAGTCGTGGGCGTGCGCGCCGAACACCGCGTCGGGAACCCGCGCGGCCCGGTCAAAGCAGTCATCGAAGGCGTCGCGCAGCGCCAGGTTGGAGCCGTGGACGGTGTCGATCGAGAACACGGGACGGTGGACCGCGAGGATGACCAGGACATCGCGAGGGGCGCACGCGAGCTCGCTGACCATCCATTCGAGCTGGTCCTCGGCGAGCTCACCGTCCTCGTGGACGTTGGTGTAGAGCCCGATGACCCAGACCCAGTCGTGGACCAGCGTCCAGTGCACGTGTGGCTGGCGGCTGAGCGGCCGGTGGGCGCTGACGGCCGCGTCGTGAAGCGGCGGCGAGGCGGAGCAGAACGTCTTCACGAACGGCTCGAGTGACCGCGCCCGGGAGTCGTGGACCTCGCCGTCGTGGTTGCCGGGAATGGCGAAGATCGGCGCGTCGTAGGCGGCGTACGGGGAGAAGAACTGCGGCCCGTAGTGGGCCTCCTCGCCGTGGGGGTAGACGAGGTCGCCGAGGTGGTAGAAAAAGTCGACCGGCGCCGGCCCCGACAGTTCCCGGACCATGGCGGCGGCCACCTCGCGCTGCGGGCCCGGGTGCCGCCAGCCGCCGGTGTCCCCGACGCAGTGAAAGCGCAGCTCGCCTCGGCGTTCGATCGCCGCGGTCTGCTGCGGCGTCAGAACGTCATCGAGCCGCCGGCGGTACGGCGCCGGCCCGCGGGGCGACGGCAACGGGTGAAACGTCGGCCCGGGAGCGATCGGCCGGCGCCGGAGGACCTGCCGGACGGCACGCGGCGGTGCCGGGGAGACAGCGGCTCGGCGGAAGTCATTGGCCACGTGGATCCAGATTCTCATCGGGCCACGAGCCGTCCTCGTTGCGATCCTGTGATCGTCTCGCGGTGCCTCCGGTCATCCGGTCCAGCAGCTCCAGCGCCCCCCGCTTGTGCAGCGGCTCGTTGAGATTCCCGCACTTGGGCGACTGCACGCAGGACGGGCAGCCCGAGCGACACGGACACTCGCCGATGACCCGCTGTGCGTCGCTGACCAGCCGCTCGAACTGGTCATAGCCGCGGCGCGTGATCCCGATGCCGCCGGGGTGCCCGTCATAGATGAAGATCGTCGGACCGCCGGTCTGCGGGTGGGCGTTGGTCGACAGGCCACCGATGTCCCAGCGGTCGCACATCGCGATCAGCGGGAGCACCGCGATCTGGCCGTGTTCGAGCGCGTGCAGCGACCCGAGCAACGCGGCCGGCGGGAACGGCTCGGCGTCGATCAGCTCGTCGAGCTCGTACCAGAGAGCGCGGGTGGCGAACTCGACGGTGGGCAGATCGAGCGACTCAAAGCCGATCACCGAATGGTCCTGGAGAGACCGGCGCTGGTATCCGAGCACCGTCTCGGAGTAGACCACCGAGCCGTAGGAGAGCGTCACCCCGTGGGTCACGCGCCGCTCGCCAAGGCGCTCGATGTAGGTCATGCTCTCGCGCTTGGCCTGGGTGAAGTAGTCGCCGTCAAACCGCTCCAGCACGGCGCGCCGCGCGGGAAGATCGAGATCGAGCACGTGATAGGAGCGGCCGAGGTGCAGGTACACCGCGCCCTCGTGGACGGTCGAATACGCCCGCCCCGCCTCAATCGTGCCGAGCACCTCGCCCGAGCCGCCGTCGAGCAGGACGAAGCTGTCGGCGGACGCTGACCGCAGGGCGACGCGAGCGGCGGGGTAGTCGTCGGCCCGCTGGGGGACAAAGCCGGTCGCCCGTTCGCGCAGGAGTCCCGCGTCAACGAGATCCTGAGCGAACTCACGCCACTGCGGCCCGAAGAACGGCTCGTCCTGCTCGGACAGTGGCGCCTCGTGCGCCGCGCACAACAGGTGCTCCCCGTAGATCTCGGGGCTGCTGGGATCGAGGATGGCGGCCTCGACCGGCCGCTGCAGGAAGTCATCGGGGTGGCGGCAGAAGAACTGATCGAGTGCATCCTCGCCGGCGATGTACACCGCCAGCCCCCGCCCGCGCCGGCCCGCCCGGCCCCACATCTGCCGCAGGCTGGCGACGGTGCCCGGGAAGGTGACGCAGACAGCGGCGTCGAGCTCGCCGATATCGATGCCGAGCTCGAGTGCGTCGGTGGCGACGACGCCGAGCAGCTCGCCCTCGGTCAGCCGCCGCTCGATCTCGTGGCGCTGAGCCGACGTATAGCCCGCCCGGTATGGGGCGATGCGCTCGCCCAACTCGGCGGGGAGTCGATCAACGGCGTGCTTGAGGATGAGCTCGACGCCCTTGCGCGACTTCATGAAGCAGATCGTCCGCGCCCCGCTGGAGACGAGCTC
>DATCFW010000253.1:0-6210 GCA_036509295.1 Solirubrobacteraceae bacterium
CTCGGGGGTCAAGCGCTACATGCTCGGCGGGGAGCCGATCCTCACTTCGTCGGGGGAGGGGATCGTCGACGCCAAGGGCCGGCGCTCGTTCGTGACCAGCGCCGGGGCCGGCCCGTCAGTCGGCAAGCACCTGCTGATGGCCTACCTGCCGCCCGAGCACGCGCAGGTTGGAGCGGAGCTGCTCGTGCAGTACATGGGCGAGCAGTACCCGGTGACCGTCGCCTCGGCGGACTCGAGCTCGGTGTTCGATCCCGACAACAGCCGGGTGCGGTCATGAACGTGCTGGTCTGCGTCAAGCGCGTGCCGCTGACCGGCGGCAAGATCACCCTGACCGAGGATGCGCGGGCAATCCAGACCCGTCATCTCGGCTTCACGGTCAGTCCCCACGAGGAGTGCGGGGTCGAGGAGGCGATCCGGCTCGTCGAGGCCCACGGCGGCAGCTCGGCGGTGCTCACGCTCGGCCCGCCCGAGGCCGAGGAGCAACTGCGCGACATGATGGCGATCGGGATCGACCGGGCCATCCATCTCGTCACCGACGGCAGTGAGACCGATCCGCAGGCCACCGCAGCGTCGATCGTGGCCGCGGTGCGCGCCCAGGAGGAACCGTTCGATCTCATCCTGTTCGGCACCGAGTCCGCCGACGCCGGCAACTACCAGGTGGCGATCCGGGTGGCGGCAGCGCTCGGGCTCCCGTGCGTCAACGGCATCAAGGGCATCTCGATGAACGACGGGGCGCTCCGCTGCGAGCAGGCGGTCGCCGGGGGGCGGGACGTGTATGACGTGCCGATGCCCGCGGTGGTGACCGTCAAGGAGGGCATCAATCTGCCGCGCTATCCGTCGGTCCCGGGGCGGATGCGGGCCAAGCGCAAGCCGGTGGCGGCGTCGCAGCCGGCTCGGTCGACGGCGCGCCTGCCGATGATCCGGCTCGTGCTGCCCGAGAGCGCGAGCAAACAGGCCGAACTGCTCGGTCACGGGGCCGACGCCGCTCCGCGGGTCGTGGAGATCCTCACGGAGATCGGGGTGATGCCGTGATCCTCGTGTTCGTCGAGACCGACGCCGACGAGCTGTCCCAGCAGGCGTTCGCGTTCGCCGGGGGTCTCGGCGGCGACGTGCAGGCGCTCGCCTTCGATCCAGCCGAGGCCTACGCGCCGGCGGCGTGGGCGCAGACGCTCGTCGAGATCGCCCAGCAACGATCCGCGTCCGCGGTGATCGCGTCCGGGACCGATCGCGGCAACGAGGTCCTCGCCCACGTCGCGGCCAAGCTCGACCAGCCAATGGCGGCGAACTGCACCGCGGTGACGCCGGGCGATCCGGTCTCCGTCCTGCGCACGCGGTGGGGCGGCAGCCTGCTCGAGGAGGCCCAGGTCCACGGGTCCCCGCTGCTGTTGACGGTGGCGCCGCATGCGGTGACCGCCCAGGCGCTCGGCGCGCTGGAGGTGGTCACCGTCACCGAATCGGCATCCGAGCTGGACCGCGTCGTGCGGGTGGTGGAGCAGGTGCCGGCAGCAACCGGTGGGGTGTCGCTCACCGACGCCGATGTCGTCGTCTCCGGCGGGCGCGGCGTCGGATCGGCCGAGGGGTTCTCGGTGATCGAGGAGCTGGCGGCGCTGCTCGGGGGCGCGGTTGGCTGCTCACGCGCGGTGACGAGCGCCGGCTGGCGCCCGCACTCCGACCAGGTCGGCCAGACCGGCTCGAAGATCTCGCCGGAGATCTACATCGCCTGTGGGATCAGCGGCGCCACCCAACACATGGCCGGCTGCAAGGGCGCCAAGAAGCTGCTGGCGATCAACCCCGACGCCGAGGCGTCGATCTTCGCCTCCGCCGACTACGCGGTCATCGGCGACCTGCACGAGGTGGTGCCGGCCATCTCAGCTGAGATCAGAAAGGCGCGAGGGTAGGGACACTGATCGGAGTCATCATCGCCGCCGTCGTGCTCGCCGCGCTGCTGGCGGTGAGCACCGGATTGTTCGCGGTCCGGGTCCGGTTCCTCGTCGCGCTGGTGCAATCGGGCGTGCCGGTGAGCCGCAGCGGGGACATCCCCCGGCGCATGCGCAACGAGGGCACGATCGTGCTCGGCCAGCGCAAGCTGTTGCAGCGCATCGGCCCGGGGCTGATCCACGCATTCATCTTCTGGGGCTTCCTGGTGCTCGGCCCGACGATCGTGATCGCGATGATCGGGGCCGTCTCCAAGCACGCCACGTTCCCGTGGCTGGGCGATCAGGGCTGGTACGCGTTCCTCGTCGACGTGTTCGCGGTGCTGGTGCTCGTCGGCGTCGTGTCGGCGCTGTGGATCCGCAAGGTGCAACGGCCCCGCCGGTTCGATGGCAGCCACCTCGGCGAGGCCGATCTCATCCTCGCGCTGATCGCGACGATCGCCATCACGCTCCTGCTCTGGCACGCGACCCGGATCGCGCTCGGCCTCAACGAGTGGCCGGCATCATCGGCGCCGGTGTCCAATCTGCTGTCGGGGATCTTCGCCCGTGACGGCCTCACCCGTGTCCTGGAGCGGGTCTTCGTGTGGGCGCACATCGTCACCATCCTGTCGTTCCTCGCCTACCTGCCGCGCTCCAAGCACCTGCACATCGCCTCGGCGGCGTTCAACGTGTGGTTCGGCCGCACCGGTCCCGGCGGGCGGCTGGAGCCACTGCGCTTCGACGACCCGGAGGTGGCGGAAGACGACATCCGGTTCGGCGCCGGCACCTCCGCCGACCTCACCTGGAAGCAGATGCTCGACACGTTCTCCTGCACCGAGTGCGGTCGCTGCCAGGACGCCTGCCCGGCGTTCGCCACCGGCAAGGTCCTCTCGCCCAAGCTGCTCATCATGGGGCTGCGCGACCAGGTCTTCTCCGACGGTGGCAGCCTCGTCACGGCGCGGGCCGGCGCCGGCGGGGGCGGCGGGGGCGGCGGGGGCACGGGGGAGCCCGCCCTGGATCTGGTCTCGCTGGTCCCCAATGCGGTGCCCGAGGAGTCGGTGTGGGACTGCGTCACCTGCGGCGCCTGCGTCCAGGCCTGCCCGGTCTCGATCGAGCACGTCGATCACATCGTCGACCTGCGCCGCCATCTGGTGATGGTCGAGTCGAGCTTCCCGGCCGAGGCCGAGCCGATGCTGCGCGACGTTGAGCGCGCATCGAACCCGTGGGGCAAGGCCCAGTCCGAGCGCGCCGACTGGGCGGCCCCGCTCGGGGTCCGGATCCTCGAGCCCGGTGACCCGGCGCCCGAGTACCTGTACTGGGTCGGTTGCGCGTCCTCGTTCGACGAGCGCGCCCGCACCACCGCCGAGTCGACCGCCAAGCTGCTCCAGCGCGCCGGGGTCGACTTCGCCATCCTCGGCCCGCGCGAGGCCTGCACCGGCGATCCGGCCCGCCGGATGGGCAACGAGTACGTGTTCCAGGCGTTCGCCGAGCAGAACGTCGAGACGCTCAACCAGGCCGGGGTGACGAAGATCATCGCCAACTGCCCGCACTGCTTCAACACGCTGGGCAACGAGTACCCCGACTTCGGCGGCAACTACGAGGTCATCCACCATTCCGACCTGCTCGCCCGCCTGGTCGCCGAAGGGCGGCTCACCCCGCAGCGCGATCAGTCGCTGTCGGTCACCTACCACGACTCCTGCTACCTGGCCCGCCACAACGACGTGCTGGCGCCGCCCCGCGAGCTCGTGGCGGCGGTGGGACAGCCCGTCGAGATGGCGCGCAGTGGCAAGCAGACGTTCTGTTGCGGCGCCGGCGGCGCGCACATGTGGATGGAGGAGCGCGGCTCGGCGATCAACGAGAACCGCGTCCGCGAGGCCGTGGAAACCGGCGCGCAGACGCTCGCCGTCGCCTGCCCGTACTGCACGGTGATGCTCGACGACGGGGTCCAGAGCGCGGGCGCCGAGATGCGGGTCGTCGACGTGGCGACGCTGCTGGCCGAGTCGTTGCCCGACGCCTGACCCGCCGCCCCCGGGCGACCGCCGGCCCCGGGCGACCGCCGGCCCCGGCCGACCGCCGGCCCCGGCCAACCCCTCCGCCGGTCAGGGCACGTGCACGGCGGACAGCAGCGCGGCGTAGGAGCGCACCAGCGCCGCGCGCACCTCGCCGATGAGCGGGCTCGCCGGATCCCGGCCCTGCGCGACCCAGCGGTCGGAGTGGCCCATGGCCAGCGCTCGCTGCTGCGCGGCGCGGTGCACGTCGGCCGGCGGGACGCCGTAGACGTAGGCGTAGAGCGAGGAGAGCGCGTCGATCAGTGCCCCCTCGTCGTCGTGGTCGCCCCCCGCTCCGTACTGGTGCTCCCGGTGCACCCGCCACCACTCCACCTCGAGCTCCGCCGCCACCGCCGGATCGAACGTGGCCGCCGAGCGGCGGCGCAGCAGGGCGTAGAACCGACGCATCGTCGCTCGCGCCGCCGCCGGGTCGTTGCGTGCCGGCGCCCACTGCCGGTTGGCCCGCAGCACCAGCCATGCGCCGTACAGCGTGTGGGGCCAGGGCAGTCCGAAGGTGTGCCGGGTCAGACCCACCGCCGCCCGCAGCAACCGGGGCCAATCCCGGCGGTAGTAGCTCACCCAGGCAACCGTCTCCAGGCGGCCGACCCGGCGCGGATCGAACGAGCGGTGCGGCGCGCTCACACCGCCGGCGCCAGCAGTCGCTCCAGGCCGCGCTCGAGACCAGCGTTGCCGACCGGGCGGATCTCGAGCGGCAGTTCGAGCCGCTCGGCAGCGCGCTGGGCGCAGTGTCGGGTGGCCGGGGTGGGACGTTGCGCCAGCCACACCACCCGCGTGTAGTGAGCGAAGTAGGTGTGGCGCAGCTCGGGCCAGCGGTCCAGCCCGAGCTCACGGACGACGGTGTGCTCGAACGTGCGGGCCAGGAAGTCGGTGAGGAAGTACGTTCCGGGCTGCTCGGCCAGCGAGTCGGCGACCTCCGCGCCGCCGAGCACGTCGTAGCAGTGGTCGCCCTCGAGGCGCCCGATGTCCGTGCCGGCCAGGACCGCGTCGAGCCCGCCGTACGTCCCGCAATCGCCGTAGGCCACCGCCACGCGGTCATAGCGCTCGCGCAGCCGCCGCAGCTCGCCGGCCACCGCCGGGGCGATCTGCTCGGGTCGGTTGTGCAGCAGCGCCGGGACCGGCACGACGTCGACCTCCCAGCCACGCCGCTGGGCGATCGAGCGCACGTCGAACGCCAGCGCCCCGCAGGCGACGACCGCCGCCCGCCTCATCCTGGGAACGACAGCTGGTCGATGAACAGGTCGTTGAAGTCGGCGCGTCCGGACAGCTCGACGTATTCGACCTCCCGCACGATTGACTGCGCCTCGGCACGCTCGCGCAGCGACAGCGCGGCGATCTTGGCGCCCTCGCCGGCGACGTTGCCCGCCGACACGATCCGGGGCAGGGCGATCCGGGGCACCAGGCCGATTCTCACGGCGCTCAGCGGCGTGAGGTAGGCGCCGAAGCTGCCGGCGAGGAGCACCTGGGAGATGTCGTCGGCGTCGACGCCCATCTCGCGCAGCAGGATCTGCCACCCGGTGGCGATCGATCCCTTGGCGAACTGCAACTCGCGCACGTCGCGCTGGGACAGGAACACCGATGATTGGGGGTCCCCAGGTCCGCCGTGGTCCCCAGTCCCACCCTTGGCCTCGCCGCGCCAGTGCAGGACGAACACCCGCTCCTCGCCGATCTTGGTCAGCCGGTCACACAGCCCCGGGAACCGCTCGGCGGCGTCCGCGTCGGGGATGAACCGTCCGGAGTGGTCGAGCAGCCCGGCGTGGACGAGCTCCGCCACCGCGTCGACGAGGCCCGATCCGCACATCCCGACCGGCTCGATGTCTCCGATCACCTCGAGGTCGAGCCCGTCGTCGTTGATCTTGATGCCCTCGATGGCGCCTTCGGCGGCGCGCATCCCGCACCTGATCTGGGCGGCCTCGAAGGCCGGCCCGGCGGGGGCGGCCGTCGCCAGCACGCGGTCCACTGAGCCGAGTGCGATCTCGCTGTTGGTTCCGACATCGATGAACAGCCGCAGACGGCGATCTCGGGTCAGGCCGGTGGCCAGCATGCCGGCGACGATGTCACCGCCGACGTAGGCGCCGAGCGACGGGAACACGTACGCTGACGCCCGCGGGTGCAGCGCGACGCCGAACTCGGCCGCCCGCGTGGGCGGGAACGCATGCGTCGCCACCGTGAATGGCGCCATCGACAGCGGCTCGGGGTCGATGCCGAGCGCGATCTGCATCATCGTGACG
>DATCFW010000254.1:0-2313 GCA_036509295.1 Solirubrobacteraceae bacterium
AAGCCGGGCCCTGCCCTACACCGAATCGCGCCCCCAGTCCCTTCGGGACTCCCTCTGGGGCGCTCTGAACGTTCCCACCTCAACCCATTGCGCAGGGGAGCCCCTGTGGCACAAGCAGCCCTCGTCAGGGCGCGAAAAAAAATCCTCACTTAAGTTGGCAGGTCTGCCAACTCGACCAATGATGGGGCCGCCGGCAGGGTCAGCGCCGCCGCGTCAAGGCCCTTCGCTTCTCCGCCCGCCGAGGCGCATGTCAGCGAGGGCGAGATCGTCGATCGAGCGATCCGCGCATACGACCTGCGCTCGTTGGTCGCTCGCATCCGCGCACGCAGCGACCTCGACGAAGACGCCGCGATGGCGTTGGTACGCGAGGAGTTGCACGCCGCTCGCGCCGAGCGCGACGCTGCCTGGCCTCGATCTTGCATTAAGCACCCGCTCCCCGGGCTTGCCGGGGCGCGAATACGTCCGCCTGGACAGGGAGAATGCGGGTTTCTGACACTCGTATCTCGACCCCAGGAGGATCACCCATATGGTGCAGCGTGAAGGGCTGGTTGACAAGCTACATGTGAGCGCGGACGGCACTGGTCAGGTGGGGCACGCCGGCAGCGCGCTGGTGGCCGGAGCGGCGGATCGGGTCGGGCTGACACGGGCGCTCTCGGGGGCGATGGCGCCCACGCGCGAGCGGCGCTCGGCGCACGATCCTGGCGTTGTATTGCGCGACCTGGCGGTGATGCTCGCCGACGGCGGGGATTGTCTCGCTGATCTGGGAGCTCAGCGCGACCAAGGAGACCTGTTCGGCGGGGTGGCGTCTGACTCGACGGCATTTCGGGTGATCGACTCTGTCGATGAGCAATGCCTTGAACGGTTGCGCGCGGCGGTGGCGCTCGCGCGGGCGCGGGCGTGGAAGCTCGGCGCGCGCCCACAGCGCAGAGTGAAACAGGCAAGCGATCGGGCGCGAGCGGAGCGGACGGTGATCGACATCGACGCGACGCTGACCGCTTGCTGTTCGGAGAAGGAGGAGGCGAAAGGCAATTTCAAGGGCGGCTTCGGCCACCATCCGCTGCTCTGCTATCTGGACGATACCGGCGAGGCGCCGGCCGGGATCTTGAGGCCGGGCAACGCCGGCTCGAACACCGCCTCAGATCACATCGCCGTGCTCGACCTCGCGCTGGGGCAGCTCGATCAAGAGGCGCTTGATGGGGAGATCCTCCTGCGCGCCGACGGTGCCGGCTCAACGCACGAGCTGACCGTCTACTGCCGTGAGGCGAGGATGCGCTTCTCGGTCGGGTTCGACGTGGACGAGCGTGTGCGCGAGGCGATCCTCGGGATTGCGCAGTCCGCGTGGATAAAGGCGATCCGCCCAGATGGCTCAGAGCGCGAGCACTCCCAGGTCGCTGAGATCACCGACCGTGTCGATCTGTCGGGCTGGCCGGAGGGCTCGCGGCTGATAGCCAGGCGCACGAAGCTCAGAGAGGGGGACCAGCAGTCCTTCGCCGACCACGACGGCTACCGCCTCGCGGTGTTCCTCACCGACCAGGAAGGCGGTGTGCGCGAGCTCGATCTCACACACCGCGAGCATGCCCACGTCGAGGACCGCATCCGCGAGGGCAAGGACTGCGGCCTTTCAAACCTGCCGTTCCGGTCCTTTCACCACAACCAGGTGTGGCTGTGGCTCGTCATGCTCGCCCAGGACCTGATCGCCTGGACCAAGCAGCTATGCCTCGCCGAGCAGGCGCGCTCATGGGAGCTCAAGCGGCTGCGCTACCGCCTGCTTCACCAATCCGGCAGGATCGCCCGTCACGCGCGGCGGAGAACCCTGCGCCTCGCGCGCGACTGGCCATGGTCAGCACAGCTCGCCGCCGCGTTCGAACGCCTGCAAGCGCTCCCAGCCCCGACCGGCTGACCGCCGGCGCCCTCGGCGCTCCCCCCACGACCACGACCATCAGCACCACCGCCGGCATCAGCCTGCCCGCAAACAACCCCGAAGCCCCCCCGGCACGCCCATCACCCCGACAAACCAGCCGGACGGCGCTCCCTGCAGCCTTCACCACTACCGCGCAGGCCCCTCCGCTCCCGCTCGCCGCCCAGTCAGCCGCTTACTGCAAGCGGCCCGAATCAGACGCTTGCTGCAAGATCGAGGCCTGTAAGGGACGACGCTGCGGCTAGACTTCGCTACCTCATCGGGCCGGAGTAGCTCAGCTGGTTAGAGCGGCGGATGGGAACACCGCCGTGCCACTGCAAACCGCCGCGCCCAGCGGACTCATAATCCGTGGGCCGCAGGTTCGAGTCCTGCCTCCGGCACCATGAGGTCTTCAC
>DATCFW010000255.1:0-3525 GCA_036509295.1 Solirubrobacteraceae bacterium
GTCCTTCAGGTCACCAGCAACACGTTCACGATGCAGTGGCCGCCGCGGTCGGGCTCGATGTGCGAGTTCCCCGAGGTCGACCGGGCGCAGTGGTTCGGCCCCGACGAGGCTCGCGTCAAGCTCAACCCGGCGCAGGTGGCGTTCCTCGATCGCCTCGTGGACGCGGGCGGTGGCTGAGCCGGCCGCCGAGCGACATCTGCGGCTCCATATACTTGAGACATCAACCACATGGACTCGAGGCTCCACCCGATGATCACGGCGACTCTGTACTCCGACCCGGCCTGTCCCTGGGCCTATTCCGAAAGCCCGGCGCTGCGGGTGATCGAGTGGCGCTATGGCGACCAGCTCGACTGGAAGCTGGTTCTGGTCGGGCTCACCGAGCGTTCTGACCAGTACGCGGCCCGCGGCTATACGACGCTGCGCGGCGCGGTCGGCCAGCTCTCGTTCCGGCGCTACGGCATGCCGTTCGCGCCGGCTCCCAAGGCGCGGTTGAGCGCCACCGCACGTGCCTGCCGGGCCGTCGTCGCCGCTCGGCTCGCGAATCCCGGCAGCGAGTGGTCGGTGTTCCGGGCGATTCAGCTGGCCAACTTCACCACCCCGCTGGTGCTCGAGGACGACGCGCAGCTGCGGGCCGCCATCGACGAGCTCCCCGGCGTTGACGCCGCGGCGGTGGTGGCCGCGCTGGACGCGCCCGAGGTGACCGAGGCCTATGAGGCCGACAAGGCGCAGACGCGCACCGCCGAGGGCTCGGCCGCGGAGCTGCAGGGCAAGACCGCCGCCACCGACGGGCCGGTGCGGTTCACCGCCCCGTCGATCGTGTTTTCCGCCAATGGCACCTCACTCGTGGCCGGTGGCTTTCAGCCGGTCGAGGCCTACGACATCCTCGTCGCCAATATCGATCCGACGCTCACCCGTCGCCTGGCGCCGGAGAACCCGGCGGCGCTCCTAGAGCACTTCGCGGGAGGGCTGACCACCCAGGAGGCGGCGGCGCTCATGACCCAGGGCAACGACGCACCGGATCGGCGCGCCACCGAGGCCGCGCTGATCGGACTGGTCGCCGAGGGCGAGGCCACGCGCACGCCCCTCGGGGACGACGCCCTGTGGCGCGCCGCGTGACGCGGGCTCAGCCGGCCCAGGTGAAGCGGACCGGCAGCGAGTCGAGGCCGTAGATCCCCGACGGGGTGCCGAACTCGGGCTCGCCGTCGAGCGCCACCCGCGTTGCCTGCCGGGCGAGCGCCGCCAGTCCCTCCTGGATCTCGGCCCGCGCGAGGTTGGCGCCGACGCAGTAGTGGATCCCGGCGCCGAAGGTGAGCACGCGCGCGCCGCCGCGGTCCGCCGTGATGTCGAACGCGTCGGGGTCGATGCCCTGGCGGTTGGCGTGCCACGCCGACACGAGCACGATCGAGCCGGCGGGGAAGGTGACGCCGCGATGCTCGATCTCGGCGGTGGTGATCCGGGCGGTGAACGGCGTGATCGGCTCATAGCGCAGCGCCTCGTCTACCGCCGCCAGGGCGAGGCCGTCGGGGTCGGCTCGGAGCGCCTCCCACTGCTCGGGGTGCATCGCCAGCAGCCGGACGGCGTGGGCGAGCTGACTCTGGCTGGTGTCGACCCCGCCGACGAGGATGTTGAGGATGAGGTTGCGCAGCTCGTCGTGGCTGAGGCGCTCTCCGTCTGACCCGGCGGCGATCAGATCGGTGATCAGGTCCTCGCCGGGGTCGCCGCGCCGCTGGGCGATGAGCGCGTCGCCCCACTCATAGAACTCCGCCACCGCCGCCTCGATCCGCGGGCGATCCTCGACGAGGCTGGCGGCGTCGAACTGGCGCTGGATCACGTTGGACCATTCGTGCAGCCGGGGAGCGGCGGCGCGCGGGGCCCCCATCACGTGCGCGATGACCTGCGACGGGTACGGCTTGGCGACGCCGGCGATGAACTCGCACCGCCCGTCGGGTGACAGCCCGTCGATCAGCTCGGTGAGAAAGGCGCGCATCGCCGGCCGGTAGCGCGCGACCGCCCGCGGCGCCAGCGCCGGGTTGACGAGGTTGCGCAGCCGGCGGTGATCGTGGCCGTTGATGTTGATGATGTTCTTGACGATCTCCTCGTGCAGCGGGCCGCCGGAGATCCCGAAGATGTCGGCGATCGTCATCCCCGGGAAGCTGGCGTCGCGGGTGCGCAGGAAGAACTCGGCCGACTCGCGCTCGAGCACGAGGAAGCCGAACGGGCAGGCCGCCAGCCAGCCGTCGCGGCCGCGCAGGGCGGCCATCGCGTCGCGAAAGCGGTCACCGCGCAGCGTCGCGTCGGTGTGATCGAACAGCGGCAGTTCGAGCTCGGCGGCGAGCGGCATCAGCGGTGTCCTGGCTGGAGCGGCGGACCGATCCACGGGTGGGCGGCCAGCCGGCGCGCGACGGCTTCGGTCACGGTCAGCGCCTGGTGCACCGTCCGGTAGTCGACGTTCTGCGGCGTGTCGCTCATCAGGTGGTAGTTGGAGAGCGCCTTGTAGCGATCCATCGACGCCAGCGTCACCGTCGGGTACCCGGCGCGGCTGGGGATCACCGCATCGGTCGAGTTGCGGGCGCGCATCCCGCGCCGCAGGTGCGCGCCGGCGGCGTCGGCGGTGCGCGCCACCAGATCGCGGAAGCCGCGGTCGTGATAGTCCTCCATGACGATCGGGCCCTCGCCCTCGAGCATCATCAGCATCGGCGAGCCGAGCGTCTCCAGGTTGAGAAACCAGGTGCTGTCGCGGTCCAGCGTCGGGAAGTGCCGGCGGGCAAAGCCGTAGATGCCGCCCTGGATGACCTCCTCGGCGCCGCAGGAGACGAGCAGTACGCGGAGCCCGTCCACCGGCGCGGCCCGCAGCCGCTCGGCGAGCGCGACGAGCACGGCGACGGCGGTGAGGTTGTCGTTGGCGCCGGGCACGATCGGGCTCCGGGCGACGTCCTCGAACACCGCGGTGGCCAGCGCCGAGCCGGCCAGCCCGGCGGCGATCATCCCGCGGCGGTCGCGCAGCGCGCCGATCGCCACCAGCGCCGGCGCGCCCAGCAGCGCCCACCACAGCGGAAACGAGGTGTCGATGCGCTCGATGATCCCGGGGAAGTTCTCCCCCAGCCAGGTCTGGAAGGTCTGGTCGAAGATCTTGCCGGTGGGCGCGGCGTCGTGGTGGGCGAGGACGACGAGCGTGCGCGGGGCATCCGCGGCCCCGCAGCGCCCGATCACGTTCCACGTCGTCCGGGGCGGATTGGTCGCGCGCCGATACAGCCGTGGCCCGTTGGAGACGTCGTCGGCGATCGCCGCAGCGACCCCGCCGGCCACCGCTCCGGCCAGCCGGCGGGCGCGCCGGCTGGCCAGCGCCGCGACGCCGGCGACCGCGCTGGTGCTCGTCAGTGAGCTCATCACCCGGGCATAGCCGTCGTGGAAGGCCTCCTCCTGAACCTCGGCGGCACAGCCGGCCGCACTCAGGCGCTCGGCCAGCCACACCGCGGCGGCGCGCTCGCCCTCCGAGCCGGCCCGCCGCTCCAGCGGCGCGAGCGC
>DATCFW010000256.1:0-16636 GCA_036509295.1 Solirubrobacteraceae bacterium
TCGGGCGGGGTGTAACAGCCGCCGGCATTCTGGACCGGCTCCATGATCACCGCGGCGACCGTCTCGGGCCCCTCGAACTCGATCCGCTGGGCGACGGTGTCGGCCAGGTCGGCGGCACTGAGTCCGTGGGGCAGCCGGAACGTGTTGGTGTTGGGCACGTGGCAGCCGCCCGGCGTCAGCGGCTCGAACGGCTCCCGGAGGCTGGTGATCCCCGTCGCCGACAGCGCGCCCAGGGTCGTGCCGTGGTAGGCGATGTCCCGGGCGATCACCTTGGTCTTGTTGGGATGGCCCGTCAGCTTGTGGTACTGGCGACTGACCTTGAGCGCGGACTCGACCGCCTCGGAGCCGCCGCTGGTGAAGAAGACGCGGTTGAGGTCGCCCGGCGCCAGCTCGGCGACGCGAGCCGCCAGCTCGATCGCGCGCGGGTGCGCGTAAGACCAGTTGGTGAAGAAGCCGAGCTCCTTGGCCTGATCGGCGCCGGCCTGGGCGACGTCGGCGCGGCCGTGGCCGATGTTGACGCAGAACAGGGCCGACAGGCCGTCGAGGTAGCGATTCCCGTGCTCGTCATAGACGTAACAGCCCTCGCCACGGACGATGATCGGCATCTCGTGATCCGCGTACGCGGACATCCGTGTGAAGTGCATCCACAGGTGACGGCGCGCGAGATCCTGCAGCGAGCCGCGCTCGGTATCGGTTGCCGCCTGGGTGGTTGCCATGAATCTCCTCCGGAATAGCCTTAGCCGATTCGTACAACCGTAGTGATCCGGATGGCTGCGGGCAATTGGACGGATCGGCAGATGCTCACCATGGTCGATGGACGCGATGGCGTCGTCGGTCGGACGGCGGGCGCTGCTCGGGTACGTTGGCCGCATGAACGTGAACCTCCACCATCACCGCTCCGGTGCCGGCGAGCCGCTGCTGCTCATCCACGGGCTCGGCAGCCGCTGGCAGATGTGGGAGCCGGTGATCGGCCCGCTGGCGGCCCATCACGAGGTCATCGCGATCGACCTGCCCGGCTTCGGCGACTCGTCGATGCCGCCACCCGGGACCCGTCCGGGCGCCGACTCGCTCACGTCGCTGTTATCCGGGTTCCTGGCCGAGATCGGAGTGGAGCGGCCGCACGTGGCCGGTAACTCGCTCGGCGGGCTGATCGCCCTGAACCTGGCGGTGCGCGGTCAGGTCCGGACGGCCACCGCCGTCTCCCCCGCCGGGTTCGCGACCCGCGCCGAGATGATGGTGTCTCGCGCGTCGCTGTGGGCCAGCGTGCGCGCCGCCCGCGCGCTGGCGGGCCACGCCGACCGGCTGCTGGCACCGGCGGTGGGGCGGAAACTGGCTCTCAACCTGTTCGTCGCGCATCCCGAGCGGATGACCGCGGCCGACGCGGCCGCGAGCACGCGCGCGCTGGCCGGCGCCCCCTGGTTCGACGCGACACTGCCTTCGCTGCGCGCGATGGAGTTCACCGGCGGCGAGGAGATCCGGGTTCCCGTCACGGTCGCGTGGGGCGACAAGGACCGGGTCCTGCTGCCCCGCCAGGCCCGCCGGGCCGGTCGCGCGCTCCCCCGTGCCCGGCTCATCTCCCTGCGGGGCTGCGGCCACGTGCCGACGACCGACGATCCCGAGCAGGTGGCGCGGGTGCTGCTGGAGGCCGCGGCCGTCTGACGAATGCGCCGGCCGGTGTCCGGGCCGCCGGTTGGCTCAGCCTGGCCCGGTAGCGACGGGCCGCGCGGGATCGGCGATCCACTCGCTCCACGAGCCGGGGTAGAGCGCCGCCGGAATGCCCGCCAGCTCGAGCGCCAGCACCTGGTGGGCGGCGGTGACGCCCGAGCCACAGTAGGCGCCGACCTCGACGCCCGGGACCGCGCCGACCCGGGCGAACGCGGCCCGCAGCTCGTCGGCATCTCGGAACACGCCCGCATCCGTCACGTTGTCGCGGGTCGAGCGATTGCGGGCGCCCGGAATGTGGCCCGCGACGGGATCCAGGGGCTCGATCTCGCCACGAAAGCGCTCGGCGGCGCGAGCATCGATCAGGATGCCCCGCCCCGCCAGCGACGCGGCGCCGTCGGCGTCCAGCAACGGCATACCGCCCGGCTGAGCCGTGAAGCATCCCGCGGACGCAGTCTCGGTACCGGTGCGCAGCGCGCCGCCGGCGCTGACCCACGCGGCCAGGCCGCCGTCCAGAAGAGCGGCGTCGGGATGGCCGAAATACCGCAGGAGCCACCAGCCACGGGCGGCCATCAGCCCCGCGGCGGAGTCGTAGACCACCACCGGCCGGTCGGCGCTGACGCCGGCGGCGCGCATGGCGTGGGTGAAACGGTCCGCGGACGGCAGCGGATGCCGTCCCGCGGAGCCGGCGGCGGAGGCGAGGTCCCGGTGCATGTCGACGAACACGGCGCCGGGGATGTGGCCGGCGGCATAGGCCTCCGGCTCCGGCCCGGTGGCCACATCGAAGCGGACATCAAGGACCGTCGGCGGCGACGGGTCGCGGAGGGCACGCTCAAGCTGCGTGACCGTGATCAGGGGCGACGCCATGCCTCGGAGTGTGAACGACCCGGGATGACGCGGCGGCGGCCCCCCGGACGACGCGACGGCGGCGCCCCCGGCTCCGCGGGGGCGGTCGCCGGTCAGACGGCCAGGGCGGGAGTGGCGACGATCGGACGGCGGGCCCGCGTCGGCCCCGGCGTCAGCCAGGCGGCGAACAGGACCAGCGCGAAGGCGAAGACCTCGGCGGCGAACATCAGCGGATGGCCGGAGAGCGGGTCGCCGAAGACAAGGATCCCCCCGACGATGCCCGATACGTTGGCGGCGGTCCCAGTGACCGCGATCACCGGGACGGCGTCGCCGTCCTGCAGGCCCTTGGCCGAGGCGTAGAACGCAGCGACGGACGCGGCGATCGTCACCAGTGTCAAGGGGCTGAGCAGCCCGACCACGCCGTGGGCGCCGATCATTCCGGAGATGGCCTTGATGGTGACATCGGAGACGCCGAACAGGATTCCGGCGGCGGCCCCGAGCATGAAGCCGTGGTGCTGCGCGGGAGCACCGATGCGGGGGCCCATGATCAACAGGGTGCCGGCGACCAGCAGCACCGTCTCAAACCCGACCATCGCCGGCACCGAGAAGTGCGAGTGGGCGCCGTGCACCCCCGGGAGGGTGAAGCCGAGCAGCAGCAGTCCGACGGCTGTGAGGATGATCCCGATCCACTGCTTGCGTGAGATGGTGAGGCCGAAGGTGCGCTCGGCCATCACGGCCAGCAGCACGACGCCGCCGGCGAGCACCGCCTGGACGAGCGAGAGCGGGGCGACGGCCATGGCGGCCACGTGGAAGATCCAGGCGGCCGAGGCGATCAGCATGCCGATGCTGAACAGCTTGGAGCCGAACAGCGCCTTGCCGGAGCGCAGCGGATGACGCATGTCGACGGGAGGAGCCGCGCACGCCCCCCGGTGCTTGAACAGGAAGCCGACGTTGGTGGTCAGTGCGCAGGCAAGCGCAAGAAGGATGCCGAGGACTGGAGTCATGAAGAGATGAGCCTGGGTGAGATGTGGGCGAGACCGAACTCCGCCTCAGGCATCTGTGTCGGCATTCGCCAGTGGGGCTTGAGGACCAACGCTCACGTCCGGGACAATCTGGACGCATGAGCTGGCAGCCGACGGCACGGACACCCACGCTGCCGAAACGACATTAAGCCCGGCTATGTGCCGCCTATGGCTCCTCCGCTGCTGCTGATCGACATCGACGGCGTCATCTCGTTGTTCGGATTTGACCCTGCCCAGCCCCCTCCGGGGCGGTTCCTGCTCGTCGACGGCATGCCGCATTTCCTGTCCGCCGCCGCGGCGGCGCTGGTGACCGAGCTGCGGGACGACTTCGAGCTCGTCTGGTGCAGTGGTTGGGAGGAAAAGGCTGACGAATACCTTCCGCTCGTGCTTGGGCTACCCGGGGGGCTGCGCCACCTAACGTTCGACGGGGACGGTCTCGACGCCGCCAGTGCCGACGCCGCGCGTTCCGACACGACGCCGCGCCGGCACTGGAAGCTCGCGGCGATCGACCACTTCGCCGGGCGCCGGCGGCCGCTGGCCTGGATCGACGACGGATTCGACGACAGCTGCCACCGGTGGGCACGCTCCCGTCCGGGGCCGACGGAGCTGGTGGCCACCGAGCCGGCGGTCGGATTGACCGACGCCCACGCTGCGCAGCTGCGCCGGTGGGCGCAGTCGCTGCGGGCGGGCGGCGGTCAGTGAAGCGGTGCTGACCGCGCGCCGGGCGCCGGGTGTCGAGTTCGCCGCCCTCCGCGACCGGTTCACGGGGGAGGTCGAGGTCGCCGACAACTTCGACGAGCTCGATGACGACGCCGCCCGCGCCTTCGGCGTGACTGAGTAGCGAGTTGCCGTGACGGATGTCTTGCTCGACACGCGGGCGATCCTCTTGTGGACGACCCGCGCCGACACGCTCTCCGACCGTGTGCGCCGCCTGCTCGCCGATCGTCGAACCCGCCCAACCGTGAGCGCTGCATCGGTATGGGAGCTGTCGATCAAGCAGCGCTCCGGCAAGCTCTCGCTCCCAGAGAGCTACGTCGACACGCTGCTCAGCTCGCAGATCCGCTTCCTGGCCGTCAGCGAACGTGATGGGCGTGATGCCGGACAGCTGCCCCTGCACCACAGGGATCCGTTCGACCGGATGCTCATTGCTCAAGCGCGGCGGGAGGGCTTGCCGATCATCGGCTCAGACGCGATGTTCGGCCCATACGACGTCGAGGTGATCCGTAGATAGCGGGTGGCCGGGGCAGCGAAGCTGACGCCGGTCATGCGGGATCGCCGAACGAGCCGTGACGCCCGGCGCCCGCCCGGAAGCGGTCCAGGCCGACCTGCACCTCCAGCAGCGAGCGGCGGCCGTGACCGAGCTCGTTGGCGAGCGCCTCGGTCTCACTGAGGCCGGATTGCTCGAGCACGGACAGCCGGTCCTCACGCAAGCACGTCTGGGGGAAGCGGGCGAGCTGCTGCGCCAGCTCATGAGCGGCGGCGAGACCCTCGCCGGGCGCCACCACGCGGTTGACCAGGCCGATCCGCTCGGCCTCGACGGCGCCCACCGGCCGGCCGGTGAGGATCATGTCCATCGCCGCACTCGTGCCGATCAGCCGCGGCAGACGGACCGTGCCGCCGTCGATCAGTGGCACGCCCCAGCGGCGGCAGAACACGCCGAGCACCGCGTCGGACTCGGCCACCCGCAGGTCGCACCACAGGGCCAGCTCGAGCCCTCCCGCCACCGCGTGCCCGGCGATCGCCGCGATCACCGGCTTGGACAGCCGCATCCGCGTCGGCCCCATCGGACCGTCGCCGCCGTCGTCGACGCGGTTCCCGGATTCGGTCCCCACCGCCGTGAGATCAGCCCCAGCGCAGAACACGCCGTCTTCGCCGTGCAGGATGGCCACCGCCGCCTCGTCGTCGGCGTCGAACGCGCGGAAGGCGTCGGCCAGCGCCGCCGCGGTCGGCCCGTCAACCGCATTGCGGCGCGCCGGGCGTGACAGCAGGACGGTCGTGATCGGCCCCGCCCGCTCGACGCGGACCGCTTCGCCGCTCACCGCGCCCCCACCGCCCGTCCGATGAACGTCCGCAGCGCCGCGACGATCTCCTCGGCGGGTGGACCATCGGGCGCCAACGGGGACAGCGGGCCCACCAGCGCCTCCCCGCATCCGCCGACGAGCGCCGCCGCCGTCAGGTCGACGTTCTGCGGCGGCAGCTCGCCCGCCGCGATCCCGGCCGCGAGATCCTCAGCGATCACGGCGGCGTACCGCGCGCGGTAGGCGAGCCGCTCGGCGTCCACACGGGGATCGACCGGCTCGGCGATGAGCGCCCAGGCGAGGCGCGGGTTGCGGAGCGCCCGCTGCGCGAACGTCGCCAGGACGATCTCCAGCCGCTGGGCCGCCGGCGCGGACCCTGCGGCCTGCGCCGCCTGCCGCATGGCGTGCTCCTCCCGGCCGCAGACCGATCGGAACACCTCCACGAACAGCTCCTCCTTGGAGGCGAAGTGGCGGTACAGCGTGCCGGCGGCCAGCCCGGCGCGCTCGGCGATCGCGATCACCGACGCGGCGCCGTACCCACCCTCCTCGATCAGCTCCTGAGCGGCCGTCAACAGACGCTCGCGGGTGCTGAACGCGACGGTGCCCATCCGTCAGCCCCTGAACGTCGACGGGCCGAGGTCGCCGAACGGCTCGTCGCGCGCTCGGACCGCCGCCCGAAAGCCGTCCCGGGCCGCGCGCCCCTGGAACGCGTAGCCCTCCTCGGTATGGCGAGCCATCCCGTCGAACACGGTCCCGAGCAGCTGGGTGGCGTGCAGGCCCTGGGCGTACAGCGACTGGTTGACGAGGAGCTTCATCATCCGCAGCTGGTTGACCGGCATCCGGGCGATCCGGGCGAGCAGCGCCTCGGTTCGCTCGTCGAGCTGCTCGGCGGGCGGGGCCTCGATCGCCAGGTCCCATGCCAACGCCTCGGCGCCGGACAGCGAGTCGCCGGTGAACAGCAGGCGCTTGGCGCGCTGCGGCCCGAGCCGGTAGGCCCACATCGAGGTCGTCGGCGAGCCCCACACCCGCGCCGGCGGATAGCCGATCTTGGCGTCGGCGGCAATCATCAGCAGATCCGCGCACAGCGCCATGTCGGTCCCGCCGGCAACGCAGAAGCCATGCACCTTGCACACCACCGGCTTGCCACAGTCAAACAAGGACATGAACGCCCGGACGTTGCGGCTCATCATCGCGTGATCCACCATCGGATCCCACACGGCGGCCGGGTCGTGGTTAGCCCGCATCACGCGCGGGTCCAGCGGAGAGCCCGACGGGGCGGTGCCGGCGTCGTCGAGCGCGCCCGGGCCCTCGGCAGTCCCGGCCTCATCGAGCGCGCCCAAGCCCTCGGCGCTCTGTACCAGGTCATAGCCAGCGCAGAACCCCTTGCCGTTCCCGGAGAGCAGGATGACGTGGACCTCGGGATCGAGGTCAGCCTGCTCGACGCGGCGTTCGAGCTCGGTCAGCAGCTCGCGGGTGATCCCGTTGCCGCGCTCGGGCCGGTTCAGGGTGATCCGCGCCACCCGGTCCCCGACGGCGTACTGCACCACGCTCATGCCGGCACGGCCCGGCCGATGATCGCCTTGGCGTCGATCCCGGCCGGGAGCGTGCCGTACACCCGGCCGCGGTCGCCCGACAGGCGCCCGGCGCAGAAGGCGTCGGCGACGGCGGGCGGCGCGTGGCGGACCAGCAGGGAGCCCTGAAGCGCGACCGCGAGATCCTCGACCAGGCGCCGGGCGCCGAATTGACTGTCGTAGAGCCGCTGCTCGGGGCTCACACCGTCGGTCGGTGCGAACGTGGCGTGGATGCGATCCTTGAGCTCGGCGAGGTGGGCATCGAGTCGCGGCTCGGCGCCGGCGGCGAGCTCGCACTCGGCCAGGAACGCCGGCAGGCCCTCGGGGTCCTTGACGATCGCCCGGAGCACGTCGAGGGCGGCGACGTTGCCCGAGCCCTCCCAGATCGAGTTCAGCGGCGCGTCGCGGTAGAGCAGCGGCATCCCCGAGTCCTCGACGAAGCCGTTGCCGCCCAGGCATTCGAGCGCTTCGGCGGCGTGGGCGGCCGCGCGTTTGGAGACCCAGTACTTGGCCACGGCGGTCGCGAAACGGCGGAAGGCGGACTCGCCGGGTTCGTCGTAGGCGCGGGCCACCCGGAGCGCCGTCGCCGTCGCCGCCTCGGATTCGATCGCCAGATCGGCGAGCACGTTGCGCATCGCCGGCTGGTCGGCGAGCAGCGCTCCGAACGCCGAGCGGTGCCGGGCGTGATGGATCGCCTCGAGGGTCCCCCGCCGCAGACCGGTGGTCGCGCCGAGCAGACAGTCCAGCCGGGTGTGGTTGACCATGCGAATGATCGCCGGGACGCCGCGGCCCTCCTCGCCGATCAGGCGCGCCCGGGCCCCGCGGAACTCGACCTCCGACGACGGCAGTGACCGCGTCCCGAGCTTGTCCTTGAGCCGCTGGAACTCCATGCCCGGCCCGCGCTCCACCAGGAAGCACGACAGCCCGCGCGGAGCCTGGGCGAGCACGAGGAACACGTCGCACGGCGGATAGGAGCAGAACCACTTGTGCCCGTGAAGCTCGTAGTCACCGTCGCCGGCGGGGTCGGCGCGGGTGATGTTGGCGCGGACGTCGGAGCCCCCCTGGCGCTCGGTCATCGCCATGCCGGCCAGCGCCCCGTCGCCGTAGTCGGGCCGGGTCAGCCGCGGCTCCCATTCGGCGGCCAGCTCGGGGGCGCCGTCGCGCAGCGCCGGGACGGCGGCGTACGTCATCGAGACCGGACACATCACCCCGTCGTTGGCGTTGCCCCACAGGGTGAACAGGGCGGCACGGACGACGTGGGCCCCGGGGCCGGGCCGGCGCCAGGGAAGGCTGTGGATCGAGCGCTCCACCGCGCCACGCAGCAGCCAGTGCCATGAGGGATCGAGTGCCACCTCGTCGATTCGGTTGCCGAAGCGATCGTGGGTGGTGAGCCGAGGCTCGTTGCGCTCGGCGCGGCGGCCATGCTCCAGCGCCTCAACGCTGCCGGCGACGGCGCCCGCCTCCCGGGCCTGGTCCACGCCCCAGCCGCCGCCCTCGCGTTCGAGCGCCTCTTGCAGGGCCAGATCGAGGTCGAACAGGTTCGCGGGCTGGAGCGGCGGCGCCTGGTTGAGGACGTCCCGCGCGGGGTGCCCGAATTCGATCGTCGCCATGGTGTTCGTATGCCTTTAGTTCGGACGCGTGGGCGTCGAGTGAATGCCGGTTCACCAGCGTAGTGAATCCGGATTCACGGCGCAAGGGCCGCGGCCGCGGGCCGCCCGCTACGCGGTGGCCATCGTCTGCTCGGCGACCCGGTCGGTGGCATCGTGGGTCCCCCCCAGCAGCCGCCGCGACAGCTGCGCCCGCCGGAAGAACAGCGGCGCGTCGTGCTCCCAGGTCGCACCGATCCCGCCATGGACGTTGATCATCGTCCGGGTGGCGAAGTCGAGCGCCGCCCCGGCGGCGCTGCGGGCGGCGCTCGCCGCCAGGGCGAACTCCTCGGGCCGGTCCTCGCGCGCCCAGCCGGCGTAGTACTGGAGCCCGCGCGAGTTCTCCAGACGCCGGAGCACCTCGGTGAGCTCGTGCTTGATCGCCTGGTAGGACCCGATCGCGCGGCCGAACGTGTACCGCTCCTTGGCGTAGGTGACGCTCACCTCCATACACGTCTGCACGGCCCCGATCGACTCGGCGGCGATCAGCGCGTGGGCCAGGTACCAGGCGTCGGCGAGGACCTCGTCGTCGACGGCCAGAGGGCGCCCGCGCGCGCCCGCGAACGTGACGTGACCGAGTGAGCGCGTCGCGTCGTAGCGGGTGACCGCCTCGACGGTGACGCCCTGAGCCGCCGCCTCGATGGCCGCGGCCACCGGCCGCCCGTCGTCGTCGATCCCGATCGCGACGAACACGTCGGCGCCCGGCGCATCGGGGACCCACGACACGGTGCCGTCGAGCGTGACCTGGTCACCGTCGACGGTCGCGCGCGGCGCCGGCGCCCGCTCGAACCCGGACCGGGGCTCGACCGTCCAGCGGTCCTGAAGCTCGCTCGGCGGCCGCGCCGGCACGTACGTCGGCCGCTGCTCACCGGCGGCCACCGCGGCCAGCGACGCGTCGCCGGCGGCATCGAGGATCGACGTCGCCGGCAGCAGCCCCAGGATCGGCGCGCCGGCGAGCACGCGGCCGCATTCCTCGGCCACCAGCAGCGCGTCGAACCCACCCAGGGCGGCGCCGCCATGCTCCTCGGCGATCAGCAATCCAGGCCAGCCGGCCTGCACCATGAGTGGCCACAGGTCGGGCAGGGCGGCGGGGTCCTCCAGCGCCGCCCGGGCGGCCTCGATCGTCTTGACGCGTGACAGTGCGCCGCGGGCGGCCTCGCGCAACAGCTCCTGCTCGTCGGAGAGAGCGAAGTTCACGACGCCACCGCCTGCTTCTCAATCGCGCGCAGCTCGCTGAACGGAACGCCCTTGTCCAGGCGCGGTTCGGGCGGCAGGCCCATGACGCGCTCACCGATCGTGTTGCGCAGGACCTGCTCGGTGCCCCCCGCGGACTTCAGCCCGGGCAGGAACGAGATGAGATAGCTCCACTCACTGTCGACCCCGAGGGCGTCGGGGCCGACGAGGTCGGCCGCGAGATCGGTGGCGGCGATCGCGGCGTTGACCATCGTCACCTTGGCCAGGCCGGCCTCGGGCCCAGGGATCTGGCCACGCGCGAGCACGGTCAGCGCGCGGTAGCCGTTGAAGCGCACCGCCAGCAGCTCGGTGATGACCTCACCCAGCCGGCGGCGGGCATCGGGGTCGCGGCGGGCGCCGGCGTCGCTCGCCATCGTCTCGGCCAGCCGGGCGGGCGAGCCGAAGTTCTCAGAGCCGAAGCCGATCGTGAGCCGCTCGTACATGAGCACGGTGAGGGCGGTCCCCCACCCGTTGCCGACCCCGCCGACGACGGCGTCGGCCTCGAGCCTGACGTCATCGAAGAACACCTCGTTGAACTCGGCCTCGCCGGAGATCTGGCGCAGCCCGCGCACGGTGACGCCGGCCGCGTCCATCGGGACGATGAACATCGTCAGCCCCTTGTGCTTGGGCACGTCGGCATCGGTGCGGGCCAGCAGCAGTCCGAACGAGGCGAACTGGGCGTTCGTCGTCCACACCTTCTGACCGTTGAGCGTCCAGCTCCCGTCATCGTTTTCACGCGCGCGGGTCTGCACGGCGGCCAGATCCGAGCCGGCGTTCGGCTCGGAGAACATCTGGCACCACACCTCGTCGCCGTGGAGCATCGGCCCGAGATGCCGGCTCTTCTGCTCCTCCGAACCGTGGGCGATCAGGCAGGGTCCGAGCATCCCGATCCCGATCACGTCGAGGATCCCGGGGACCTGGGCCCGCGAGAGCTCCTGGTTGACCGTCACCTGCTCGATCGGCCCCAGGCCACGTCCGCCCACTTCGACCGGCCAGGTGACGGCGGCCAGGCCGGCCTCGGCGAGCTGGCGCTGCCAGGCCCGCCGCGCGTCGATGTATCCCGAATCCTCGGAGGACCCTAAGCGGGGCGGCGCCTGCTCCCGGTTGGCGCCAAGCCACGCCCGGGCGTGGGCTCGGTACTCGGCTTGGTCCGGGCTGTCGTTCAGGTCCAATGCGCCTCTTTCCGGTCAAGATGAATCGGGATTCATTAGCTTAACTCCTTTGCCCCAGCGGATCGACCGATTTATGCGAAGACGCGGAGGGACGGCTCAGTCGGAGTGGCGGTTGGTAGCCGCAACACACAACCTGCTCAAGCTCCACGGCCACTGGATCGCGGCTACCGCCTGACACGCGGCCCGCGGGATCAAACGCGCTCACACCGGAGACGCCGACCCCAGCCGAATTCCCGCTCGTTACGCAATTTTCGACAGCCTCGAGCCGTTGCATTCGCAGGCAATGATGGTAAGCTTTCGTCACGTAAAGGGGGCTGGGCTGAGGTGACGGACCGGGGGATGCCGAGAGACTGTGGTGGCCGCGAGCATGTTCGGGCTGTCGTGACGCACACCGCTGTGCGCGACCGCCTTCCTGAGATCGGCCCCGCCGTCGCGGCCGCCGTCGCCGTGACCGGAACCGTCGCGTTCGCCCTGCAGGTGAACGCTCACCTCGTCGACGCCCAGACGAGGGCCGGGGTCGAGACCGCGATCACGCTGGTGACGATGGCCGCCGCGGTGCTGCTCGGGCTCCAATTCCGGCGTCAGCGCCAGGTCTACTCGCTACTGCTTCTGAGTGCGCTCCTCACCGTGGGAGTCACGGACCTCCTGTTCTCAGCGCTTCCGGCGCTCGGCGGGTTTCAACTGCACCTGGGCAGCGACGCGAGTCTCGTCTCGCAAATGCTCGTCCCGCTGACGTTCGCCGCGGCGGCGGTGGCCGGTCGCCGACGCGGCGGCGGCAGCCACCGGCGCACGGTGATCATGGTCGCCTCCGCCTGCCTCGGGACGCTCCTGCTGGTGGAGGTGCTCGATCTCTTCCTGGGACGCGCCGGCGGCGGGTCGGCCGGATCGCCTGCGGCACTGGCCCTCAACGACCTCGCCGCCGCGGTGTTCGTGGCGACGGGCCTCGTCTTCGCCCGGCGGGTACGCCCGGCCCGCGCCGGCGACAGCCTCCTCGCCGGAGCCTGCTTCTTGCTCGCCGCCGGCCGTCTCCAGGAGCTCGCCATCCCGGTGGTGCCTCCGAACTGGGTGACGTTCCGCGAGCTGCTAAGACTGCTCGCGTACGGCCTGCTGCTCACCGCGAGCGTCCGAGCGTACGCCGAGGTTCGCCGCGCGGACGAACAGGCCGAGCTCAGGGCGCAGCGCGAGCGGATCGCGCGCGACCTCCACGACGGGCTGGCCCAGGATCTGGCCGTGATCGCGATGCAGAGCCAGCGGCTGGCCGCCGGACTCGGGCAGGACCATCCCATCACCATCGCCGCCCGCCGAGCGTTGGCTGCTTCCCGGAGCACGATTGTCGACCTGTCCGCCTCGACGGCGCCGAGCACGGCGGTCGCGCTGCGCGATGTGGCCGACGAGCTGGAGCTCAAGTTCGGCATCGACGTCACCGTCACGAACGAGCTCGACCGGCGCCACGGGGTGACCGTGGACCTCGACGCCGACGCCCGTGAGCATTTCGTCCGGATCGCTCGCGAGGCGATCGTCAACGCCGCTCGGCACGGCCACGCGCGTCACGTCGACGTGATCATGCGCAGCCGGGGACCGCGGTGGATGCTCCGGATCTCCGACGACGGCGTCGGAATCGAGGAGGCGCAATTGGTCTCGGCGCCCGGGTTCGGCCTGCGGGCGATGCGCGCCCGGGCCGATGAGCTCGGCGGCAGGCTGAGCGCCGAGCGCCGCGCATCCGGGGGAACCGTGCTCGAGCTGCTGCTCGCGGCGCCGCCACGCTAGCGGTATCCGATCCCGCGCGGCCGCCGCAGGTGGACACCTCTTCGGGGTCGGCGTCGTCTCATGAGCTCGGAGGCGAGAGTCCGGCACGGAGGTCCACCACTCACCGGCGCCGGCGAGGCTGAAGAAAGGACTAGGCCGCGAGCCCGTAAGGCTCGGTCCCGTTCTATGACCATGCCGATCAAGGGGGTGGTCATGGTGCCCGCGGATGCGCCGCCGGGCTGGCAAGGCGAACGCCCCGGCACGCAGCGCGTCGCCAACCGCCCGATCGTCTGCCACGCGCTCGACGCCCTCGTCGCCGGTGGCATCGAGACGCTCGCCGTCGTCGCCGTCCCCAGCGACATGGCCGAGATCCGAGGCTGTGTCGACACCGACGTCACCTCCGGCCTCGATGTCACCTTCGTCACGCAGGGGCCGCACCTGGATCTGCTGGGAGCGCTCGAAGCGGCCGCGCCGTTCGTGGGAGCGGACCCCACCGTCACGCATCTCGCCGACGGTCTCCTATCCCAGCCTCTCGACCCGTTCCCGCAGATCCTCCCCGACCACGCACCCGATCTGCGGCTGTTGCTGCACCACGGGGTCGACGACCGTGATCGGCTCGGACCGGCGACCGAGAGGCTCCTCGGGATCACCGAGCTCAACGGCGCCCGCACTCGGCTGGCCGTGGCCGGCGTCTGCGTGTTCGGGCCGGACGCATTCGGCCGGGCCGCGCTGACGGCGTCGGAGCGGACGCAGCCGATCGATATCGTCGGAGTGGCCGAGAGCCTCGCCGCGCAGGGACGAGTTCTGGAGGCGGGGTTTGTCCCCAGCTGGCGCCGGTACACGGGGGACCCAGCCGACCTGCTCGAGCTCAACCGGATCGTCCTGGATCAGCAGATGCCGGGCTCGGGGCCGGTCCAGCCGGGCGACAATCGCATCGAGGGCCGCGTCATCATCGACCCGACCGCGGAGGTGACCTCGAGCGTCATCGTCGGTCCGTTGATCATCGGACCGGGAGCGCGGGTGTCCAATTCGTATATCGGCCCGTACACCTCGATCGGCGCCCGGGCACAGATCGAGGGGACCGAGGTGGTGCGATCGATCGTCGCCGAGAACGCGCGGATCATGCACGTCGGGGGCCGGATCGAGGGGAGCACGATCGGCCGCGGGGCCCGCATCTTCCGAGATTTCAGCCTGCCTCGGGCGATGCGCCTGCACGTCGGCGAGGGCGTCGAGGTCGCGCTCGACTGAGATCGGACCCCGGCCGCCCGTGACCCCCCCCGATCACCGGCGGCCGGCAGAACAAACAGCTAGGCGTTGGCGCGCACGGCCGTCGTCGGCGCGCAGGCGACGTCGACGAGCTCGCGGCGCAAGGCCTTGCGCGCGCGGTGATGCAACCCGTGGATCGACGCCTCGCTCCGCCCCATGCGCTCCGCGATCTCACCGGGCGTCAGACCCACGAGATGCCGGAGGATGACGACGTTGCGCTGTTCCTCAGGGAGGGACTCGAGCGCCTGCTCGAGCCCCCAGCGGCGCTCGCGCCCGGAGTCATCGGCCGCGTGCGTGGCCTCGTAGACCTCTTCGCACGGCACCATCCGCCGCTGGCGCAGGTGATCGAGCGCAACGTTGCGCGCCACCCGCAGCAGCCAAGACGTGAACGGTACGTCGCGCGCCTGGTACTTGTGGATCACCGACATCAGCTTCAGGAACACGTGCTGGGTCACGTCCTCGGCCTCGTGCGGATCCCGCACAAAGCTCAGGACGTAGCCGTAGACGTTGTCCTTGTAGCTGATGTAGAGAAACCGGATGGCCGTCTTGTCGCCGGACTGAGCCCGCGCCACCGCGCGAGCGATCTGCGGGTCCCGGTCGCTGTGGCTAAGGGTGACGCTTGCGGTGAACCCAGCCGGGGATCTACTCTGCTTCGCGGCGAGTGCGTCTCGGTACGTGTCTGTGGAACGCATAAGCTGGCTCGCCGGCCACACCCATGAGGTGTCAACGGCCGGCAGTGCCGTACCCCCTTTTCTCATTGGACGCTTCCGAGCGTCCTGGCCACCTTGAACTTGCCCCAACATCCGTCCACATTCCAACGGATGGCTTAAAGCTACCTACTGCTGTCCAATCTGCGCACCAGGGGCCCCCCCTAGGATTTGAGCGCCAGCGGTTTAGAAACCTCGGTCGAAGGTAACCGACGCGGCCAATCGGCCGTAACTAGGGGACTTTTGCGCTTCGGCCGTCGCCCCCGCCGCCGGATTCCCTTGTGCTGGACCCCCCTAGTATCCTGATGCCATCGTGTGAACCGGTAGACCGGCGCTCGGCTGGATGTAGCCGCCAACCGGTCACGGTTGCATGGGAGGCCACCTGCCCACTGCAAAAGCTCAATCGGAGGGGATCCAGCAGCCCGTGCCGCCCGGTGGGCTGGTACAGCGTGAGGCGGAGCTGACCGTTCTGCGCCAAGCGCTGACCGCCGCCCGCGGAGGCGCCGGCGGGGTGGTCGTCGTGCACGGGACCGGCGGGAGCGGCAAGTCGCGCCTGCTGGAAGCGGCCGGCGAGATGGCCCGGGATGCCGACATGCGCGTTCTCATCGCTCAGGGACGCGCCGTCGAGCGCGGCTTCCCGTTCGGAGTCGCCATCCAGCTGTTCGAGCCGCATTGGCCGGAGACGCAGGACGCCACCACGCCCGCCGGGCTGCTGGACCGGCGGGCGCTCTGGGCCGACCGGCTGCTGAGCAACCGCACCGACGGCATCCGACCACTCCCGGGCGATGACTGGTTCAACGTGATCCGTGACCTGCTGTGGCTGGCCGGGCATCTGGCCGCGGCATCCGGCGGCGACGGGCCCGAGCCGGGCCTGGCGCTGCTGGTCGACGACCTCCAGCGGGCCGACGGGCCGTCGCTGCGCTTCCTGGCATATCTGGCTACGCGGATCGCCGACCGACCGATGGCGCTGATCGTCGCGGCGCGCACCGGGGTGCCGGCGACCGACCCGGGCGCGGCGGAGGCGATCAGAGACGCGGCCGACCACGTGCTCACCCCGGCCGCGCTCAGCGCGGGCGGTGTGGCCGCCGTCGTCCGCGCGGCCTTGCCCGATGCCGGAGCGGCCTTCGGCCACGCCTGCAATGTCGTGTCTGGCGGCAACCCGTTCCTGCTGTCTGAGCTGCTCCAGGAGCTGCGCCGCAGCGCAACCAGCGGAACGATGGCCGGTGCACACGAGCTGGCGGAGATCTCCCCGGAGGCGGTGGCGAGATCGGTCCGCAGCCTGCTGGCCGAGCTGCCGGCGGAGGCGAGCGCGGTCGCGGCAGCGGTGGCGGTGCTCGGTGACGGAGCCCCGGTCAGCCGCACGGCCTCCGTGGCCCAACTCGACGTGGCGTCCGCGTCCCGAGGCGCCGATGCGCTGGCGGCGGCGAGCGTGCTGGCCCCCGGTGCGCCGCTGTCATTCGCACAGCCGATGGTCGCCACCGCGGTGAGACACTCGCTATCGATGCTGGAGCGCGCGGAGCTGCACCGACGCGCGGCCACCGCGCTGCGGCAGGACCGGGCTCCCGCCGAGCACGTGGCAGCGCATCTGCTGGCCGCCGAACCGCTCGGCACCGACCCACCCGTTCATCCGGCGTCGGCGCCACCGGCGGCGGCTCAGCCGACGGGCGCTCAGCCGGCGGGCGTGGTCAGCCGCGATCACCTGGCCCGGGCCCGGCTGGCGCTGGATCGCGGCCGCGCTTTGAACGAG
>DATCFW010000257.1:0-4448 GCA_036509295.1 Solirubrobacteraceae bacterium
AGCCGTGGCGCGGACCTCCTCCAGATCCTCCTCGTGTGGCAGTGTGGCGTACTCGCGCGCGAGGATCAGCGTCGTCGGCAGCTGCGGCAGCATCATCATGTTGGCGACGATCAGGCACGAGCCGGCATCCAAGGCGCTCTCGATCGCCATCCGCTCAGCACTCGGGTCGACCCGCACCGACAACGTCGCCAAGATCACCGGTGCGCGGCGCGGCGCGTCTGCAGCGTCGCGAGGATCCGAGGCGCGGGTGTGATATCGGGTCCTGATCATTCGGAGCTCCAGGGTGGATCATCTCACGCTCCGACTTCAGGGTCGCCAGGACCACCGGCCGCGGCGCCGCGGCGCCCGAGCTGACGGGCGCGTCGCTGCCCACAAGGTGATCGATTGCGGTCATCGGCGCGGTCGCGGACATGGTGTCATGGTCCACGTGGAGCAAGCGCGGCGATGTCGGCACTCCCTGCGGACAAACTTGTTCAAAGCTCGTTGACCCCTTTTGTACAAACTGGTATAACCGCGCCACCAGGCGCTGGGTGGTGAGCTGAGGAGAGGACTCGCCGCGGCGCGCCGCCTACATAGGAGGGATGAGGCTTGGCAACTGCCACCGTCGAGGAGGTACAGCTTCTCAAGACGCTGCGCTGGTGGGACGGATTCGTCATCGCGCTCTGCAACCCCGGCTTCCTGCTCGGCAGCCTCGGCTTCACCCTCGGACTGTTCGGCGTCGTCGGGTCGATGATCCTGTGGGGCGTCTCGGCCGCGATCGGGCTGCTCCAGGCCTGGATCTACTCAGAACCCGCCACGATGTTCGGCCATCGCAGCGGTGGCATCGCGCTGTACGCCCACGAGGGCTGGCGCAAGTACACGACGCTCGTCGGACCGCTTTCGGCATTCGGCTACTGGATCGGCTGGTCGGTGGTGCTTTCGATCTTCGGCAAGATCATCGGTGACCTGGCGACCTCGCAGTGGTGGCCGACCTCGGGCCTGTCGATCGGCTTCCTCGGCAACACCCTGACCTTGTCGTCGTTCATCGCCGTCGGCTGCATCATCTTCGTGTGGAGCTTCAACATCTTCGGCCTGCGCCCGGCGGTCTGGCTCAGCTACGCGTGCGCCGCGCTGCTGATGGTGCCGCTGGCGCTGTTCGTGATCTTCCCCTACTTCAGCGGCCACTGGCACTCCTCCAACGTCCACGCCACCTGGCCGGGACCCTGGGGCGGCATCAAGCTGGCGATCGTCTACATGTTCATCCTCGCCTGGTCGGCGTACGGGACCGAGGCGTGTGCGACGTTCGCGCCCGAGTACAAGAGCATCCAGGACACGCACCGCGCGCTGCGCAGCGCCGCGACGTTCATGCTGCTCGTCTGCCTGCTGCTGCCGCTCGGCCTCGGCGGCATCAACGGCGTCTCCAAGGCGGTGACGACGGGGGCCGAGGGTCAGTTCTACACCACGGCGATGAGCACCCTGGTCGGTCACGGCGCGGCGAGCTTTTTCACCATCTGCATCATCGCCAGCCTGCTGCTGTCGATGACCTCTTCGACGTCTGACGCCGGCCGGGCGCTGTACGGGATCTCCCGCGCCGGCATGACGATCAAGCAGTTCGGCGTGCTGAACCGGTACCACGTGCCGGCGCGCGCGATGACGCTCGACCTGGTGGTCAACATCCTGCTGGTGCTGCTGATCAAGTCCAACCTGGCGATCCTGTACCTGAGCAACATCGGGTACGTCATGGCGCACGTGTTCGCGCTCAGCGGGTTCCTGTTGCTGCGGCGAGATCGGCCGAACTGGCCACGACCGATCAAGGTCGGCAGCGCCTGGCTGCCGATCGCCGCGTTCCTGTGCGTGCTGAACCTGTTGTTCCTCGTCGTCGGCGCGCTGGCGCCGCACCTCAACGGCTATGGCAGCTGGACGGACTTCGTCATCGGCATCGCCGTCCTGCTCGGCTCGCTCGTGCTGTTCGCGTACCGCCGGATCGTTCAGGACGGCGAGAGCGTGCACATGCGCGAGGACGTCCCCCAGATGCCCACCGAGGAAGAGCAGGCCGCGCTGACCGGCACCCCGGCGTCACCCAACCCGGTCGCAGTCGCATGATCAAGACGATCGTCGTCGGCTACGACGAGTCAGAGCCATCGCGGCGCGCGCTGGAGCGCGCCGCAAGCCTGGCCCAGGCGTTCGAGGCCAAGCTGGTGGTGACGAGCGTCGCGCCGGTGGCCACGTCCGCCGGCGGACGCTCGATCGGCGCCGACCCGGTCGAGTCGGCCGCCGACCACCTCGCCGAACTGGCGCACGCCCGCTCCTACCTGGAGGGCGAGGGGCTCTCGGCGGACTACGTCGAGGCGGTCGGGCATGAGGCGGAGTCGATCCTGGCGGCGGCGCGCGAGCGCTCGGCCGACATGATCGTCGTCGGCTCGCGCCAGCTCAACGTCCTGCAGCGCCTGCTGGGCCAGAGCGTCTCGGACGCGATCTCCCACGGCGCGCGCTGCGACGTGCTGATCGTGCACTGACACAAGGACGCATACGAGCGTCCCAAGCGCTATTCGGGCTCGATCTGCCAGCTCGGCAGATCGGCGATCGCCTCGCGGTATTTGCGGCGGTGCAGGGGCCGGAAGAACATGCTCCACGTCGTCGCCAGGACGGCGACCACGATCAGGCCGCCGAGCGCCTTGCCGACGACGATGCACGCGATCACGGCGGCGAGCGCGAACACGCTGATCGCTATCGGCACGCGCCGATAGCGCAGCTGGGTGCCGCGAATGGCGGCGTACTGCTCGATCGGGATCCTGGCCGTGTTCCACGTCTTGCCGCACGTCTCGCACGTCCACCGCTCGCCGTAGCGCAGATAGCGGCGCTCGCCGCAGTCGCAGGTCAACGTGATCGGCGGCCCCCGGCGGACCGACCTGGGTAGGACAGCCGCCCTGTCGCCCATCAGTGCTCGGGAGGCTCCCATCCCTCCAGCACCGACGGCTGGTAATCGGCGCCGACGGTCTTGGAGTCCGCCACCCACGGCCCGAGCTCGGGCTGGGGGAACTTGGCGTGGCGTTCCTTGAGCAGGATCCCGTACGAGTTGCCGCTCTGCAGATGGGTCATCAGCACCTTGCGGGCGAGCTCATCCTCGCGGCCGACGGGGATGTTGAAGTAGATCTTGATGAACGAGTTGGAGTAGCGGTCGAACACCGCCGGCACGCCGTCCTCGGCCAGCAGGGTGACGTCCTCCAGCCAGTTGATGTCCTCGCCCGGCGTCGCGGCGATGAGATCTAGGTCCTGGACCAGGCCCATGTCCTCCTGGTAGGGGAAGCGGCGGCCCGACAGATACTCGGAGTCGATGGCGAAGACCTTCTCGGGCTCGTCGGGCACACGGCGCACGTCGGCCATCAGTCACCTCCGACGCCGGCCTGCTCCGAGGCGGCGAGGTAGTCGATCGGGTTCTCGATGTGACGCTCCAGCAGCCGCTCGATCCGCGCCAGCGTCCGCTCCTCGGACACCCCGGGGATGTAGTCGGTCCCGGCGAGCGGGACCTTGGCCATCGCCGAGGCCTCGACCGTCAGCGCGCACAGGTCCTCGGGCTCGAGCGAGTGCACGTCAGTCTTACCGCACGCCCGCGCCAGCATCTGGCACTCCAGCGTCAGCGTGTGCAGGAAGTTGTACACGCGGTTGGCGGCCTCGTCGACGACCAGGCGGCGGCGCAGCTCCGGGTCCTGGGTGGCCACCCCGACCGGGCAGCGCCCGGTGTGGCAGTGATAGCAGCGGCCCGCCGGCACGCCGACGGTGCCCTCGTAGTCGGTGACGCCGGGGATCTCCTTGTTGCAGTTGAGCGCCATCAGCGCCGAGTGGCCGATCGCGATCGCGTCCGCGCCGAGCGCCAGGCACTTGGCCACGTCACCGCCGTTGCGGATGCCGCCGGCGACGACCAGATCGATCTCGTCGACCAGGCCCACATCCTCCAGCGCGCGCCGCGCCTCGGGGATCGCCGCCATCAGCGGGATCCCGGTCTCCTCCGACGCGGTGTGGGGACCGGCGCCGGTGCCGCCCTCGGCGCCGTCGAGGTAGATGATGTCCGGGCCGCACTTGGCCGCCATCCGCACGTCGTCATAGACGCGCGCCGCGCCGAGCTTGAGCTGGATCGGGATCTCGTAGTTGGTGGCCTCGCGGACCTCCTGGATCTTCAGCGACAGATCGTCAGGACCGAGCCAGTCCGGGTGCCGGGCGGGCGAGCGCTGGTCGATCCCGGCGGGCAGCGACCGCATCTCGGCCACCTGCTCCGTCACCTTCTGGCCCATGAGGTGGCCGCCGAGGCCGACCTTGCACCCCTGGCCGATGAAGAACTCGCAGGCATCGGCGAGCATCAGGTGGTGGGGGTTGAAGCCGTAGCGGCTCTGAATGACCTGGTAGTACCACTTGGTCGACAGGTCGCGCTCGGGCGGGATCATGCCGCCCTCACCGCTGCAGGTGGCGGTCCC
>DATCFW010000258.1:0-4855 GCA_036509295.1 Solirubrobacteraceae bacterium
TCGACGGGTTCGACGGGTTCGACGGGTTCGACGGGTTCGACGGGTTCGACGGGCTCGGCCGGTTCGGCGGACTCGTCGGCGGCTGCGGGCTCCGCCACGACGGCGGGCTCGGTCGATTCGGCCAGCGCGACGGGGGCGGCCGGGAGCGCCTCGCCGACGGCGCCGGCGGGCTCGTCGGACGCCACGGGCACTGGCGGCAGCAGCCCGTCGACTCTGCCAGCAGGTGCTGCTGACACGTCGGTCCCGACTGACCCCGGCAGCTCGACCGGCGCCGCCGCCTCCTCAACCAGCGCGCCCGCGGATACCGGCCCCGCGACGGGGGCCTCGGGGACCGACGACGCGACGGCCTCGCCATCGACCGGTGACTCGGCGCCGTGAACGCCGGCCGAAGCCGGGCGGTGGCGATCGGGTAGGCGGGCCGCAGCGGCACGAGCTGGTGGTCCAACGCCCTCGCGCTGGGCTATGTGGTCCGGCCGTCGAGCAGGATCGTCCACGGCTCGATGGATGTGATGGCGAGCATTCCGTTCGCAGCCCAGTTGTCCTGCGCGAGTCGCGGGCTCGGAGGGCGCCGATACCGCATGCAGGATCTCGCGCTCGCCTGCGATGGGTCCGCCGAGGATGATGAACCCGTCGTCGACGAGCGAGTCCATGAAGCGCGCATGCTCCTGCCAGCCGTCCTGCTCGCGCAGGTCGCGCGACCAATCCCACGGACCACCACGCTCGAGCCGCACGGCGAAGAACATGCGCTCAAGCCTACGGCCGGTGCCACCCCCACGTACAGCGGATGGGAACGGATCTGAACCCGATCCGGACAGCGAAGGGTCCCATCGCCCGTAACCGATGACCGACGATGCGCTCCGGCCACCGTGGCGGACCCCAGACGCCGCGTCGCCGCGTTTCAATCAACCGAGCAGAAAGGCGAGGTCTGCCATGACGTCAACCCGGGAAGAGGCCGCCATGCCCGGTTACCCGCAGGCGATCACCGCCGTCGATCACATCGAGCCGGTGCCGCGACGGATCCGCGCCGAGCTCGCCGGTCGCGTGGTGCTGGACACCACCAGCGCCCTGTATCTGTGGGAGTGGCCGTACTACCCCCAGTACCAGATCCCCGCCGGTGACGTTGATCCCGAGGTCCTCATCGACGAGGAACGGACTCACCAGCTCAAGCGCGGGACGGTGGCCAGCGTGGGTCTGCGGGTCGGGGACGTCCAGCGCAACGCCGCGGGCCGCCGCTTCCTGGAGAGCTCGATCGCGTCGTTGATCGACACGATCCGGTTTGATTGGGATGCCGTCGACGCCTGGTATGAGGAGGACGAGCAGGTGTTCGTCCACCCCCGCAATCCGTACGTGCGCGTCGACGCGCTGCGCTCGAGCCGGCACGTGCGGGTGGAGCGCGACGGCGTGTTGCTGGCCGAGTCCCCCGCGTGCGTGATGGTGTTCGAGACCGGGTTGCCGACGCGGTACTACTTCGATCGCAGCGCGGTGGATTTCAGCCATCTGACTGCCAGTGACACGGAAACCTCGTGCCCTTACAAGGGTCGTACCACCGACTACTGGTCGGTCGCCATCGGTGAGAACGTGTATCCCGATCTCGCCTGGTGCTATGACTTTCCGACCCGCCAGCTGTTGCCCATCGCCGGGCTCGTGGCCTTCTATGACGAGCAGGTCGACGTGTCGATCGACGGCGTCGGGCAGCCCCGGCCCAAGACCCACTTCTCGAGCGACTCGGCATGACGCCGGGTGATCGACTGCCTATGCGGCTGCCAAGGCGGGGCTCGAGGCGTCTCGAACGCGTATGCGTGCGAGACTGGATTTGTGACCGCCATTCCTGACCGCGAGCGCGCGACGCTCCCGGCTCACGATGTGCAGCGGGCCCAGCATCTGTGGATGCTCGAGTTCGGATCGCGCAGCGAGTTCAACGATCCGAGCCTCGCGTACCGGAGGCTGTTCGGGGAGTTGCTCGGCACGTTCATGCTGGTGCTGGTCGCCGCCGGCGGTGGTCTGTTGCACGCGAGAGGTCAGGTCAGCCTGTCCGCCGCGGTGGTCGCGCCCGGTCTGATGGTGATGGCGATCATCCTGTTCATGGGCGCGGTGTCCGGCGCTCACCTCAATCCGGTTGTCTCGATCGCGTTCGCGTCGCGCGGGGACTTTCCGTGGAGGCGGGTGCCCGGCTACATCGTCGTCCAGCTGCTGGGGGCGACGCTGGCGGGCCTGTTCCTGCTCGCCGTGTTCGGCAACGTCGGGCACCTCGGCGCGACGTTGCCGGGTCCGGGATACGACGCGTGGCAGGCATTTCTGATGGAGATCGTGCTCACCGCGGTGCTCGTCAGTGTCATCCTCGGCACGGCGTCCTCGGCGCAGAACGTCGGCACGATCGGCGCGCTTGGGGTCGGCGGCTACATCGCTCTCGCGGGGCTGTGGGCGGCCCCCGTGAGTGGCACCTCGATGAATCCGGCGCGCTCGTTCGGACCGGCCATGGTCGCCGGCGACTGGACGGCGTACTGGGTGTACGCGGCCGGGCCGCTGATCGGGGCGGTGATCGCGGTTGGCTGCGCCTTGATCCTGCGCGGCCGCGGTGGTGATTCGACCGCTCGCGCCGCCGCGTCCGGTGCGCTCGCATCCGACGGTGAGCAACGGCCGTCGCAGCCGAAGCCGCGCACAGACCGATCCACGGCCCCGCCGGTGCAGTCATCAGCGGTGGCTCCTGCGATCATCGACGAACGGCAATGACAACGAAGGCGGCATCCGTGCCTGAATCAGCGGTGCACATCAAATGGGCGCAGGAGGTGGCGAACCACGATTACGCGGCCGCCGAGGCCTACCTGTCGCTCAAGCTCGATGACGACGCGGTCACCAAAGCCGTCGGCCGCCTGCGCACGGCGAAGCTCACCACCCGTCGCGCCAACGACATCCTGCGCGCGGCCGGACTGACCGCAGCGCCGCTCGACGACCCCGGCGTGATGAAGGACCTGGTCAAGGCGATCGAGGGGGACCGGCTCAGCCCGGTACTCGTGCTCAGCGCCAAGAAGGGCGCCGACATCGCCGACGGCTTTCATCGCGTATCACTCGTGTACCGGCTCGACCCGTACGGCGACGTGCCGTTGAAGATCGCCTGACGCGCGCTCGCTATCTGAGGAACCGATCGATTCGGGCGGCGAACGCCGGCGCGTCCTGGAACAGGAAGGCGTGCCCCGCGTCGGGGTAGAGGACGAGCCGGGCGCCGTGGACGGTTCTCGCCAGAAGGTGATCGTTCGCCGTGGGGTCGAGCTCATCGCCGGTACCGTCGGCAACGAGCGTCGGGAGCCGGACGGCACGCAGCTTGCGGCCGGCGGGATCGCGCCCGGCCATCCAATGGTTGATGGCCGCGGTCTGACGGGTCTTGACCAGGGCGCTCGCCGAGTAGAAGGCCTTGTACTCGAGGATGCCCTGGACGTAGGCGTGGGCGGCGGCCGCCTGGTCCGACGGGAAGATGACCGACAGCGCCGCCGCGGGGTTGGGGCTGGCCAGAGCCGCGGCTGGGCCGGCCGGGATTGGCCGCGACTCGCCGGTGCCGGCCTGGGTGGCGGCGAGGATGAGCGCGCTCACCTGCCGGGGACGGAGCACCGCGAGCGCCTGGGCGACCATGCCGCCCATCGACCAACCGAGCACGGCGGGGTGGGTGAGGTGGAGCGTCGCGATCAGTGCGCTCGTCTGCTCGGCCATCGCGGTGATCGTCAGCGGCGGCGTGAGCGCCGCCGTCCGTCCGACCCCGGCGTTGTCGAACACGATCACCGTGTGATGGGCGGCGAGGGCGTTGACGAGCGACGGCGCCCAGTAGTCCATCGAGCCGCTGAACCCCATGATGAGCACGAGCGGACTGCCGGATCCCACCTCGCGGTAGCCGACCGCTCCCTGCGCGGTGTGGGCCACGCGTGTCCTGGCGGTGACGACATCTGCGCGGGTCACCGCCGAGACAGCGCTGGTGCCCGAACCCGCCCGCGCTACCCCCGTCAGGTCGCTCGACACCGTCGAGGCAAAGAGCACCAGCACCGCGATCATCAGCCAGCGGTGGACCGCCGGGCGGATCCGGAAGGCGAGGGGTCCCGTGCCGGCGCTGCGATCGGACATCGTCGAAGCTGCCCCCGACTATGCCAGTCCCCGCGGCCGGCGCACGGGCGACACGCGCGATCGTCCGCACGTTGCGTGAGGATGGCCTCGTCCGATGATCGTCTGTGTGTCCGGGAATCCCTCCGTTGACAAGCTGTTCGAGGTCGAGGTCCTGCACCCGGGCGAGATCCACCGGCCGCGGTTGTTCACGGCCCTCCCCGGCGGCAAGGGACTGCACGTCGCCCAGGTGACGACGACGCTCGGCGGCGAGGCGGTTGCCACCGGCATCCTGGCCGGCCACGCCGGACGGTGGGTGGCCGAGGCGCTTGCCGAGGAGGGCGTTCGGGGGGTGTTCGCCTGGGGGACCGGAGAAACCCGTTCCAGCCTGTCGGTCGCTGACCGCGCGACCGGGGGACTGACCGAGTTCTACGAGGACGGGGTCCCGGCCACGGCGCAGGACTGGTCGGCGCTGGTGGAGATCGTCGATGGGCTGGTGGAAGGGGCCAGCTGGCTCGCGCTGGCCGGGTCGCTGCCGGCGGCCGCTGACATCGAGGGCTATCCGCGCCTGATGGCCGCTGCCCGGAGGGTCGGCGTGCCCGTGGCGATCGACTCCCGGGGCGACGCGCTGGCGCGCGCGATCCAGAGCGGGCCGGAGCTGGTCAAGATCAACGTCCACGAGGCGCACGAGCTGCTCGGCCGCACGATCGATGACATCGCGCCGGCGCGTGAAGCCGCGATTGAGATCCGCTCCCGCGCCGGCGGCGACGGG
>DATCFW010000259.1:0-8003 GCA_036509295.1 Solirubrobacteraceae bacterium
CAGCACCTCGGGCCCGCCGTACTCGGTGAACTGAATGCCCTTCATGATCTGACTCCCGCGTCGTGGTCGGTGGCTCTACGTTACGAACCCGCCGCCAGCTCCCGCGCTCGGCTCAGCACCGCGTCGAGCATCGGCTCGGTCAGCTTCCCCGTGAACGTGTTCTGCTGGCTGGGGTGAAAGCTGCCGAGCAGCGTGAAGCGCGCGACCACCGCCTCGCTGCCATGACCGAAACGCGGCCGGGGCCGCAACCGGGGCGCGCCCCCGGCGGCGACGATCCGCAGCGCCGCATCCCAGGCGAACGCGCCGAGGCAGACGATCACCCGCGCCCGGGCGAGCAGGCTCAGCTCGTGGACGGCATAGGGCAGGCAGGTGTCGCGCTCCACCGGACTCGGCTTGTTCGCCGGCGGCGCGCAGCGAACCGCCGCCGTCACCCAGCAGTCGCGCAGCGCCAGGCCGTCGTCGCGGTGACGCGAGGTCGGCTGGTTGGCGAACCCGACCCGGTGCAGGGCGGCGAACAGCCAGTCACCCGACCGGTCGCCGGTGAACACGCGACCGGTGCGGTTGCCACCGTGGGCGGCCGGCGCGAGACCGAGCACGACCACCGCCGCGTCCGGATCCCCGAAGCCGGGGATCGGCCGGCCCCAGTACTCCTGGTCGGCGAACGCGGCTCGCTTCGTGCGGGCCACCTCCTCGCGCCACGCGACGAGGCGGGGACAGCGCCGGCAGGTGACGATCTCGCGCTCGAGCTCGGCCAGCGCGCCGGTGCCGCTCATGGGCGCTCTGATTGCATCAACCCGAAGATGAGCCGGTCGATCACCGGCGCCAGGTCGAGCAGCCGATCGGGCACGCCGAGCCGGAGCTGACGGGACACCAGCTCGGTGATCGCTCCCACCGCCGCGAACGCGTCGTGCGGCGAGCTAAAGCGCCCGCTCAGGCCGCGGCGGGCAGCGGCGGCGTTCTCGGCGTCGAGCACATCGGCGAACGCCTGGAGCACCTGGTCACGGCGCTGAGCCGCCCGCGGGCCGGCTCCGATGATCTCCACCAGCAGCGTCTGCGCGAACTCCGGGTGCTCGGCCAGCACGCCGAGGAATGCGCGCGTTCCCGCCTTGAGCCGCTCCTGGGCATCACCGGTGGGGGCGTTGCCGGCGGCCTGCGCCATCGCGTCCTGGACGAGCTGGGCACCCATGTCGAACAGCGCCAGAATGCACTCCTCCTTGTTGGCGAAGTGCTCGTAGAAGGTCGCCTTTGACATCCCCGCTCGGCGGCTGATCGACTCCGAGCTGGCGCCCGCGTACCCCACCGCGGCGAACTGGAGCGCCGCGGCCCGGAGCAGCCGCTCGCGCTGTAGGGGCAACCGCACCTCGGGCGGCGGCGCGTGCCGACCTCGTGCGGTGGCCACCGCCGGTCTACGCCTTGAGCGAGCGCCCGTACTGGCGCTCGTAGTACTCGCGGTACGCCCCCGACCGGATCGGCTCCCACCACCAACCGTTGTCCCGGTACCAGTCCACCGTGCGCGCCAGCCCCTCCTCGAAGCCCGTCCGAGCCCGCCAGCCGAGCCCCGCGAGCTTGTCTGACGACAGCGAGTAGCGGCGATCGTGGCCAGGTCGGTCGGTGACGTACTCGATCAGCGACTCGTCGGCGTCGGTGAGCTCCAGGATCCGCTTGACCACGGCCAGGTTCTCGCATTCGTCGGGTCCGCCGCAGTTGTAGACCTCGCCCGGCCGGCCGTGCTCGAGCACGTGGCCGATGCCGCGGCCGAAGTCCTCAACGTAGAGCCAGTTGCGAACGTTACGGCCGTCTCCGTACACCGGGAGGTGATCGCCGGACAGCGCGTTGAGAATCATCAGCGGGATCAGCTTCTCGGGATACTGCCGGGGCCCGTAGTTGTTCGAGCCCCGCGCCACCAGGGTCTCGAGCCCGTAGGTGTGGAAGTAACTGAGGACGAGCAGGTCCGCGCCGGTCTTGGTGGCGCTGTAGGGGCTGGACGGCGCCAGGGGCGATTCCTCGGTGAACGAGCCGGTGTCGATCGAGCCGTACACCTCGTCGGTGGACACCTGGACGTAGCGCAGCCCCCGCTCGCGCGCCGCCTCCAGCAGGACGTGGGTCCCCTGCCCGTTGGTGACGCTGAACGCGAACGGGTCCGCGATCGAGCGGTCCACATGGGTCTCGGCGGCGAAGTTGACGATCGCCGCGGCGTCGCCGATCGCGCCGGCCACCGCCGCCGGATCCTCGATCGCGCCGTGCACGAAGCGGATGTCGGACTCGACCTCACGCAGGTTCTCCCGGCGCCCGGCGTAGGTGAGCGCGTCGAGCACCGTCACCTCGTCGCCGTGCTCGCGCACGCGCAGCGACACGAACGTGGATCCGATGAACCCGGCGGCGCCGCAGACGAGAAGCTTCACACCGCCGCCTGAGAGAACGCGGCCATGAAGTCGTGCAAACCCGTTCGCCACGACGGCAGCGACGGGGCGCCGCGCTCGGACGCCAGCACGCTGTACGCCGGGCGGCGGGCCGGGGTCGGGTAGTCGGCGGTCGCGATCGGCCGCACCCGGCACTGCGCCCCGGCGGCGGCGGCGATCTCACCGGCGAACTCGTACCAGGAGCAGGACTCCGCCCCGGCGACGTGCAGCACACCCGGGATCGGGTCCTGGGCCAGCGTCACCAGGGCCGGCGCCAGATGACCGGTGAACGTGGGACAGCCGAGCTGATCGGCGACGATGGAGAGCTCCTCGCGCTCGGCCGCCAGCCGCAGGATCGTCTTGGGGAAGCAGGCGCCGTGAGCGCCGAACAGCCAGGAGCTGCGCACGATCGTGTGCCGATCGCCGGTCGCCGCGACGTCGCGCTCGCCCTGCAGCTTGGAGGCGCCGTAGGCGCCGATCGGGTCGACGGCGTCGGACTCCACGTAGGGCGAGGTCTTCTCCCCGTCAAACACGTAGTCACTGGACACGTGGATCGTCCAGGCGCCGGCCGCCGCGGCGGCCGCCGCGACGATGCCGGCCCCGGCGCCGTTGACGGCGACGGCATCCTCGAACCGGCCCTCGGCGCCGTCCACGTCGGTCCACGCCGCGCAGTTGATGACCGCGTCCGGGGCCGCGGCGGATACCGTCTCCTGGACGGCGGCGGCGTCGGTGATGTCGAGCTGGGCCCGCGCGTGTCCGATCACCTCGTGGCCCGCTGCCTGCGCCGCCTGACAGACGTCGCGTCCGAGCATGCCCGCCGCGCCGGTGACCAGGATCCGCATGGCGGCAAGCGTAGACGCACCGCCGGGGCGACGTCCGGCGGGCCCATGTTTCCGCGGACCGCGTGTAATGTTTCTGTAAGGTGAGGGCACGATTACGGGCCGGTTGTTTGGCTCCGAAAGCACTCGTGAGGGGCGTGCGAGCCGACGAGAATGGCGCTATCAGCTCGCGGCTTCGCTTCCTGTCCATTCGACAATCGGCCGCCCTGTCGGTCACGGTGCTCGCCACCCAGTCCGTGATCTTCGGGCTCGCCGCCTTTGACCCGCGCCACCCGGTGCGGCGCTTCTCCATGCCCCATCCGCCGGCGGCCGCGCACGTCGTGGCGCTCGTGCTCGGCGTCGCGTTGCTGGCGCTGACGCCGCGCCTGTGGCGCGGGACGCGGACGGCGGTGGCGCTGACGATCGCCGGGCTGCTCGCCCTGTCGGTGCTCAGCGCCGCCCACGGCCGCCTCGCCCCGGCGACGGTGCAGGCCGGTGTCGCGCTCATGCTCGGACTCGGTCATCGGGCGTTTCGGCTGGGCTGCGCGAACCGCCCCCGCCCGGCGATCACCGGCGCCGCCGTGATGGCCTGGGCCCTGGCCTGCGCCGCCGTGCTGCTCGCGACGCTCTCGCACGGCACCGCCGGGCACGTCATCGCCGGCGTTCTGCACCATTCCGCCGGTCCGGCCCGGCAGATCGCCGGCGCCGCGCGCTGGAGCGGCGGCTGGGACGAGCTGACGGAGGTGCTGATCGGCGCCGCGGTCGTCATCACGGTGCTCGCGCTGCGATCGCTGGTGTCGCCGGCGGCGGCCGCCAATCGCCACCCCGAGCACGAGTACCGCGCCGCGCGGGCGATCATCGACGCCTACGGCGCCGATTCGCTGTCGCCGTTCGTGCTGCGGCCCGACAAGGCGCTGATGTTCGCCGCCGGCGGCGTGCTGTCCTACCGGGTGATCGGCGGCACGGCGGTCGTCTCGGCCGATCCGGTGGCCCCACCCGGTAAGGCCGCCGAGGTGCTGGCCGGGTTTCAGGACCAGGCCCGGCGCCGCGGGTGGAGCGTGGTGCTGTGGGCCGCGAGCGAGCGGCATCTGGAGACGTACCGGAGGCTCGGCTTCCGCGCGGTGTGCGTCGGCGAGGAGGCGTTCGTCGATCCGCGAGAGTTCAGCCTGGACGGGCGGGCGGTGCGCAAGCTGCGCCAATCGGTGCACCGCATCCAGCGGCGCGGATGGCAGATCACCGTCCACGAGGGCCGTGCGATCGGCGCCGGCCTCGAATCCGAGATCGATGCGCTCGAGCGGCGCTGGCGCGAGGCGCACCCGCGCGTGCAAGGCTTCGCGATGGGGATGGGGCCGTTCGGCGCCGAGCTGCGCGCCGATGACCTCTATCTGCTCGCGCGCTCGCCGGCGGGGCGGCTCGGCGCGGTGATGCGCTTCGTCACCTGCGGCGCCAACCTGTCGCTGGACACCATGCAGCGTGTCGGCGACACGCCGAACGGTCTCAACGAGGCGCTCGTCGCCCGGGCGCTCGAGGCCGCCCGGCAGCGCGGGGTGGCCGAGGTCAGCCTCAACTACGCCGGCCTCGCCCACGTGGTGCGGCGGGAGCCGACCAGCCGCGCCGCCCGGCTGCTGACCCGGCTGGCGCTCGCGCCGCTGCATCGCCGCTTCCAGATGGACCGGCTGGTGCGCTTCAACAACAAGTTCTCGCCGGAGTGGCGCCCGCGGTATCTCGTGTACGAATCGCAGGCGTCGCTGCCGCGCGCAATCGTGCGCGTGCTCCAGGCCGAGGGATACGTGCCGGCGCCGCGGCGGTCCGCGCTGCCCCGGGCGCTGCCCCGGCTGCTGCCCCGCGCCCTCGCCGGCCGCCTGCGGCCGCGCCGGCCGATCAGCGATCCCCGGTGAGAGTTCGTGGCCGCCTGAGCGGCGGCTCCCGGTGAGGCTGCCGCAGCCCCGCCACGCCGCCGTGGCCGCCGCGAGCCTGGCGCTGGCAGCGATCGGGCTGGTCGGCGCCTACCGTTACTGGGAGTCCTACTACCAGCACCGTGGCTTTGCCACCGTCGCCTACCTGCCGCACGCGCGGCGGGGGCAGCTGACCACGGTCCACTTCTACTCCCGGGCGCTGCACCGCGACGCCGACTACCTCGTCTACCTGCCGCCGAGGTACGGCGCCAACGTCCTGGAGCGCTACCCCGTCTACTACCTGCTCCACGGCAGCCCGGGGCGCCCGCAGGTGTTCCTCGGCATCGCCAGCCTCCCGGTGCGGATGGACAACCTCATCAGCCAGCACCGGATGCGGCCGATGATCCTCGTATTCCCCGACGGGCGGATCGGGGGCAGCACGTACTCCGACTCCGAGTGGGCGAATACATCGTCCGGGGACTACGCGAGCTATGTGATCGACGTGCTGCACGATGTCGATGCCCGGTTCGCCACCCTGGCGCTGCGCCAGGACCGCGTGATCGCCGGGTTCTCGATGGGCGCCTACGGGGCGACGAACATCCTCCTGCACCACGTCGCGCTGTTCGCCAACCTCCAGTCGTGGTCTGGCTACTACGTGCAGACCCGGACCGGGGTGTTCAGCCACGCCGGCCGCACCGAGTTGATCGACAACAGCCCGCTGGACTACGCCGCCGGACTGAGCACGGCGATCGCCAAGGACCCGGTGCGGGCGTTCCTATTCGTCGGGCGCGACGACGACGACAGCCCGCAGCTCGCTCCGATGGCCCGGGTGCTGGCCACCGCCGGCGCTCGCGTCAGCTACGCGCTGTACCGCGGCGGCCATGACTGGGAGCTGTGGCATGCCCACCTCGACCAGCTGCTGCGGCTCGCCTCCCGGGACACGCTCACGCCGCTGCGCGCGTCGCGCGGCAGCCTCCGCTCGCTCACCCCCGGCGTCGTTCCGATCCCCCGCGGCGCCGGGCGCCGCCATCACCGCCATCCTCGCCGCCGCGGCCGGCGCGCGCAGCCGCGATGATCGGCGGGCTGCTGCTGGCGCTCGTCTCGGCGGCGCTGATCAACATCGGCTTCCTGCTCCAGCATCGGGGCCTGCGGGGCGGCGCGTCGCTCGCCGGCATCGCCCGGCTGAGGTTCGGCCTGCGCAACCGGTCATGGCGGGGCGGCCAGGCGCTGGGGTGGACCGGCTTCGGCGCCCAGATCGCCGCGGTGGCGATCGCCCCGCTCGCACTGGTGCAGGCGTTCGCCGCCGGGGGCCTGGCGCTGTCGGTGCCGCTGGCCGCGGGCATCTTCCATCACCGCATCACGCGGCCCCAGGTAGTGGCGGCGTTGGTGATCGCCGCCGGCCTGGCAACCCTGCCGATCGGGTTCTCGACCGCCCGTGACCACCTCGGAGCCGATGCGCTGGCGATCTGCCTGGTGGTGGCGACGGTGGCCGGGATCGTGTTCGCCCGGATCCCGGCGGCCTGGAGCCGGGCAATCGCCGCCGGCAGCTTCTATGGCGTCGCCGACGCCGCGATCAAGGCCCTGTCCCTGGACTGGCGGCAGCACGGCGCGACGGCGCTGGCCTCCGGCTGGACGGTGATGGCAGCCGCCGGCACGTTCGCGGGCTTCCTCGCCTTCCAGGCGGCCCTCCAGGACGACGGCGCCGTACCGGCGATCTCGCTGATGAACGCGGTGGCGGCGCTGGTGGCGCTCGGTTGTGGCCTCGGCGCGTTCGGCGAGTCACTGGGGACGAGCGCCGGCGCGGTCGCCGTTCACGTGGTGGCGATCGCCGTCGTCCTGGCCGGCGTTCCCGTCCTCGCCGGCGCGCAGGCGACGATCGTCGAGGCCGCTGACGAGCGACACGAGCGACCGCCGCCGCGCCCCGGGCCCGGTTCGCTGCCGGCGGCTCAGCGGTCGGGGTAGCGCGCATCCGATCGCGAACACCAACGCTTCGAGCACCGGCCCCAAGCCCGGCCCGCGCGAGAAGAGCACGGTCGAGAAGCCGAGGTTGCGGGTGAGCGCGTAGGACGCCTGCGACGCCACCAGCAGCACCACCAGCCCCACCGCCAATCCCGCCGCCGCCCGCCGGCCCGGCGCGAGCTCCACCAGCGCCACGCCGGCGAGCACGCCCGCCAGCGCCCAGGCCAGGACCACTCGCACCAGGGGCTGGCCGTCGGCCGCGGCCAGCTGGAGCAACGGGAGCGAATCGCCAATCCGCGGCCCGATGATGAGCCAGTGCAGGCCACGGAGCACGTACAGCCATCCGGTCCCGGCTAGCAGCCCCGCGACGAGGATGAGCGCCGCCGCGGCCGCGCCGCCGGTCCGGACGAGCCGCCGGGGCACCGTGAGGACGGGGTGGGCGATCCGCTCCGGCACGATGGCGAGACTACGGGCCCCGGCGATGAGTTTCATAAGCGGTCGCTCACAGTTGGCACAATCAGGCGCGATGGGTGCTCATCCGTGAAGCGCCGTCGCGCGTTGACGGCGTCGATATTCACCGCGATCGCGCTGATCGCGCTCGGCGCCGGAGCGGCGGTGGTCCTCGCCAGCAAGGACCGGCCACGCGCGCGGCGGGCGGCCCGGGCGACGGCGCCCGCGACGGCTCGCACGGTCGCGGTCACCTGCCGCTCGCCCGCACTGGACGGCACCCTGCCGGCCGAGGTGTATCTGCCCGCCGGCTACACGACGGCCGGCGCGCGCTATCCCGTCGTCTACTTCCTCCACGGGCTCCCGGCAAGCCCGACCTCCTACACCGAGAACGCCTTCGTCGCCACCGCGCTGGCCGCCGCGCATAGGCCGGCGATCGTCGTCGCCCCCCAGGGTGCGCGTGATGTCGACAGCGACCGCGAGTA
>DATCFW010000260.1:0-5533 GCA_036509295.1 Solirubrobacteraceae bacterium
ACCCCACAACCAGGAGGTGAAGGACTTGCACCGAAGAGTTCGCCCGCTGCTGACGACGCTGGCGGTAACCGCAGCCCTGACGGGCGGCGGTGCCGCGATCGCAAGCGCCGCCTCGTCGTCCGGCAGTACCACCAGCAGTACCGCCACACCGAGCAGTACGACGTCCCCCACCAGCCCGAGCGGCGCCGCCCACGGCACCGCTCCGCGCCCGGGCGCTGCCTCGGGCTCACACGCCCGGTCAGGCAGTCACAACTGCCCCGGCATGTGAGGCAACGAGACGGCGATCGCCGCTGAGCGTGCCACGGCGGGCCGGCTCAGAGCGGGACGAACTTCCCGTCTGAGCCGGCCCCGCCCGGCGCGGCGCGGCGGTCAGTTGAACGAGATGACGCTGCGGATCCCGTCCTGGCGGTCCATCAGCTCAAAGCCGGTGTTGACGTCGTCCAGCGCGATCGTGTGCGAGATGAACGGGTCGACGTTCAGCCGCCCGTCGAGGTAGAGCTGGACGAGCTCGGGCACCTGATCGCGTCCCTTGACGCCGCCGAACGAGGAGCCGCAGATCCGCCGCCCGGTGATGAGCAGCCGCGGGACGACGTCCAGTGTCTCGCCCCGCCCGGCGACGCCGGCCACCGTGCACAGGCCCCAGCCCATCCGGGCCGCCTCGACGGCCTGACGCATGACCCCCACCAGCCCGGTCGCCTCGAACGTGTAGTCGGCGCCGAAGCCGCCGGTCTCGTCGAGCACCCGCTGGACGGTGTGCTCGTCGCCGGTCCACACGTCGGTGGCGCCCTGGCCGCGGGCGAGCTCGAGCCGATCGGCCGACAGGTCAACGCAGATGATCCGCTCGGCACCCTGTAGGCGGCAACCGGCGACGGCACCGAGGCCGACCATCCCGGCGCCGAATACGACGCAGGTCGAGCCGGGCGTGACCTTCGCGGTGTTCATGGCCGCGCCGAGGCCGGTCGACAGGCCGCAGGCAAACAGGCAGGCATGGTCCGGCTCGGCCTCGGGGGAGACCTTGGCCAGCGCGATCTCCGGCATCACGGTGTACTCGGCGAAGGTGCTCGTGCCCATGAAATGCCGGATCGGCTCGCCGTCACGTGACAGCCGGGTCGTTCCGTCGGGGAGGTGGCCGAGGTTCTGCTGCTCGCGGATCGCCAGGCACAGGTTCGTGTCGGGGCTCAGGCAGTGCACGCACTCGCGGCACTGGGGGGAGAACAGGGTGACCACGAGGTCACCGGGCGCCAGCGTCGCGACACCCCGGCCGACCCGCTCGACGAACCCGGCGCCCTCGTGGCCGAGCACGGTCGGCGCGTACCCTGACGGATCGACCCCCGACGCGGTGTACATGTCGGTGTGGCAGATCCCGCACGCGGCCAGCCGGACCAGCACCTCTCCCGCCCGCGGCTCGGCGAGGTCGACCTCGGTGACGCGCAGCGGCGTCGCCAACTCCTCCAGGACGGCAGCTCGGATCTTCAACGGGCGGCTCCTTGCATCGTAGATCAGCCGCAACCTTACGGCCCGCGAGAGCGTCAGTCAGCCGCGGGCGCTCCGATGGGCGTCGAGCGCGTCGATCATCAGCTCGAGCATCCGCGGCCAGTGCTCGGGCGCGACGTTGCGGGCGGCCCGAGTGGCGGCGAACAGCAGCCGGAGATCGACGGCGGAGGCGTCGGCGCGCAGCCGCCCCTCCGTCCGGGCCTCGGCGAGCAGGCGCTCGAGCGCCTCGGCCGCCGCGGTGGCGGACTCGATCACGTCGGGGTGGTCGGCCACCATGACCTGCGCCTCGCCCATCAGATAGTCGGCGCGCTGGTTGGCCACCAGCGAGGCGAGCAGCCCGGTGAGGGCGGTCCAGCGGTCAACGTCCTGGGCCCGAGCGGCCTCCGCGGCGGCCGTCAGCTCGGTCATGCGGCGGGTGACGAGCGCCGCCAGCAGCTCGTGCTTGGACGCGAACAGCCGGTACAGGCTAGCCACGCCGGCGCCCGCGGCCCCGGCGACCTCGCTCATCGGCGCATCGAGCCCGTCCCGGGCGAACACGTCGGTCGCGGCGAGCAGCAGGCGCTCGCGCTTGGCATCGGGATCGAGCCGCGCCCATTCGCAGCGCTCGTCGGGGGGCCCGGGGTCAACCTCCGGCCTCCCTGGCTCGACCGCCGGCGCGGGATCCGCGGCGGCCTCGCGCCCGGCTGACGGCGAACCGGAGGCATGCTCCGAGTCGGAGACCGGAATGATCATTCCGCTACAGTAGCCGCCGTGCCGACAGACAGCCACAGCGACCATGGGGTCCACCCAACACTGATCCTCGCGGTGACCGCCCTGGCCGGTCTCGCCTACGCGATGCTGAGCTCCGCGGTCATCCCCGCGCTGACCGATCTGCAGCACAGCCTGCACACCAACGAGACGGGCGTGGCCTGGCTGCTGACCGGATACCTGCTGTCAGCGTCGATCGGAACCTCGATCCTCGGCCGGCTCGGCGACATGTACGGCAAGGAGAAGCTGCTGCTCCTCACGCTCGTCATCCTGGCGGTCGGAATCCTGGTCGCGGCGCTGTCGAGCTCGCTCATCCCGATGATCATCGGACGGGTGATCCAGGGCGCCGGCGGCGGAATCTTTCCGCTCGCGTTCGGGATCGTCCGCGACGAGTTTCCCCGGGAGCGGGTGGCGGGCAGCATCGGGTTGCTCTCATCGATCCTCGGCGTCGGCGGTGGCATTGGAATCGTGCTCGGTGGCCTGATCATCGAGCACCTCAACTACCACTGGCTGTACTGGATCCCGCTCGTCATTACCGTCGTCGCCGCCGTCTGCACCTGGCGGTTCATCCCCGAGTCCCCAGTCCGCGTCCCGGGTCGCGTCAACTGGCTCGCCGCCGCGCTGATGACCATCGGCTTCAGCTGCGTGCTGATCGCGATCTCCGAGACGATCACCTGGGGCTGGGGGTCGGCCAAGACCCTCGGTCTGTTGGCGGTCGGGCTGGTGGGCTGCGCGGCCTGGGTCGGGGTGGAGGTTCGCAGCGACGAGCCGCTCATCGACATGGCGATGATGCGGATCCGCGGCGTGTGGACGACGAACCTGGTCGCGTTTCTGCTCGGCGCCGGCATGTACGCCTCGTTCCTCGTCTTCCCGCAGTTCGCGCAATTGCCCAAGAGCACCGGCTTTGGCTTCGGCACCTCCGTCGTCGTCGCTGGGCTGTACCTGCTGCCGGCCGCGTTGCTCATGAGCCTGCTGGGGACGGTCGCCGGACGCGTCGCCCGCCGGTTCGGCTCCAAGCTCGCGGTGATCGTCGGCAGCGCCGTCACCGCGGTCTCGTTCGGCTGGCTCGCGGTCGCCCATGGACACCCCTACGACATGCTGATCAGCGCCGCGCTGCTCGGGGTGGGGATCGGACTGGCGTTCTCCGCGCTGGGCAATCTGATCGTCGAGGCGGTGTCTCAGAGCCAGACCGGCGTGGCGACCGGTATCAACACCGTCATGCGGACGCTCGGCGGCGCGCTCGGCGGGCAGATCGTCGCCACCTTCATCGCCAACAACGTGTCCCATGGTCAGCCGACGGTGACCGGGTTCACGGCGTCATTCGCGCTCGAGGCCGCGGTTCTCGTTGTGGCCATGCTCGCCGGCCTGTTGATCCCGGGCCGGACGCGCGACGAGCGGTCACCGGTTCTGGAGCCCGACTTCGTCGCGGCCCAGGAAGCCGGCTGACGGTGCCGCGGGCTCCGCGCCGAGGCACGCGCAGCGACTCGCGCGGCCCCAACTACAAATGGATCGCGCTGTCCAACTGCACGCTCGGCGTGCTCCTGGCGACGCTCGACGCCTCGATCACGTTGATCGCGATGCCCGACATCTTCCGCGGGATCAAGCTCGACCCCCTCGTACCGGCCAACAGCTTCTACCTGCTGTGGATGATCCTCGGCTTCCTCGTCGTCTCCAGCGTGCTGATCGTCAGCCTCGGCCGGCTCGGGGACATGTTCGGCCGCGTCCGCATCTACAACCTCGGCTTCGTCATCTACACGGTGGCGTCGCTGATCCTCACCGTCGACTGGCTCACCGGCAAGGACGGCGCGCTGTTCCTGATCGTGTTTCGGATCGTCCAGGGGGTCGGCGCCGCCTGCCTGCTCGCCAACTCGGCCGCGATCATCACCGACGCCTTCCCCGCCAACCAGCGCGGGATGGCGTTGGGGATCAACAACATCGTCGGAGTCTCGGGGATGTTCGTGGGGCTCGTCCTCGGCGGCCTGCTGGCGCCGATCAACTGGCGGCTGGTGTTCCTCATCTCGGTCCCGGTCGGGCTGTTCGGCACGGTATGGGCGTACCTCAAGCTCCAGGAGCTGTCGACGCCGAAGCGGGCCCGGATCGACTGGGCGGGCAACGTCACCTTCGCCCTCGGGCTGATCCTCGTCATGATCGCCGTGACATACGGGATCCGCCCCTATGGCGGCTCGGCGACGGGGTGGGGGAGCCCCAAGGTGCTCATCCTGATCGGCTGCGGGCTGGCGTCGCTGGTCGTCTTCGCTGTCGTCGAGCGCCGCGTCCGCGATCCGATGTTCAAGCTGCCGCTGTTCAAGATCCGCGCGTTCACCTTCGGGACGCTGTCGACGTTCCTGTCCGCAGTGGCCCGCGGCGGACTGATGTTCATGCTGATCATCTGGCTGCAGGGCATCTGGCTGCCCCAGCACGGCTACGACTTCACCGAGACGCCGCTGTGGGCGGGGATCTACATCCTGCCGCTGACGATCGGCATGCTGATCGCCGGTCCGACGTCGGGCTTCCTGTCTGACCGGTTCGGCGCGCGCGGGTTCGCCACCGGGGGCATGATCGGAGCGGCGATCAGCTTCGCGCTGCTCGCGCTGCTGCCGACCGACTTCCCGTACCCGCTGTTCGCCGCGGTCCTGTTCCTCAACGGGGTCTCGATGGGGCTGTTCGCCTCGCCCAACCGCGCCGCGGTGATGAACAGCCTGCCGCCGGGGGATCGGGGCGCCGGCGGCGGCATGAACCAGACCTTCCAGAACTCCGCCCAGGTCCTGTCGATCGGCATCTTCTTCACCCTGATGATCCTCGGCCTGGCCGCGACGCTGCCCCATGCCATGGCCTCGGGCCTGGAGGCGCACGGCGTGCCGGCCCACACCGCCCAGGTCGCCGCCCACCTGCCGCCGGTGTCGATCCTGTTCGCGGCGTTCCTCGGCTACAACCCGATCCAGCACCTCCTGGGGCCCAGCGTGCTCGGGCATCTCAGCCATGCCCAGCACACCCTGCTGACCGGCCGGTCGTTCTTCCCCCAACTCATCTCGCCGCCGTTCCGCAACGGCCTGCACGAGGCGTTCGCCTTCGCGATCGTCGCGTGCCTGGTGGCGGCGGTGGCGTCGTGGTCACGCGGGGGCAACCCGGCGGCCACCGACGAGCCCGGTGAAGTCACCCCGGCGCCGCGGGCCCGGGTCCGCGGACAGCAGCGCGCCGGCGCGCCCGTCGCCCGGTAGGCGCTCGCGGTAGGCGCTCGCCGGCCCCAGATCGCCATCCCTGGCCCTCCCCGGCACGCCCTCCCCGGCCCGCC
>DATCFW010000261.1:0-6226 GCA_036509295.1 Solirubrobacteraceae bacterium
GCCCGATTTCACCCGCTGTTCACTTCCGCGACGCCGGCGCCCTCAGGCGTGCGTGTCGACGGTGGCGACCGCCAGCGCCGCGATCCCCTCCTCGCGCCCGACGAAGCCCATCCCCTCGCCGCGCGTCGCCTTGACGCTCACGTGGCTGCGCTCCAGCTCGAGCGCCTCGGCCAGCCGCGCCCGCATCCGCTCGCGCACCGGCGCGAGCTTGGGGCGCTCGAGCATCACCGTGGCGTCGATGTGGCGGACAGCGAAGCCCGCGTCGCGCAGCAGTGTGACCGTCGCGCGCAGCAGCGCGATCGAATCGGCATCCCGGTAGCGAGCGTCGGTGTCGGGGAAGTGCTGGCCGATGTCACCGAGCGCGCACGCCCCGAGCATCGCGTCGATGATCGCGTGGGTGAGCACGTCGGCGTCGGAATGGCCGTCGAGCCCCAGCTCGTGCTCGAGCTCGATCCCGCCGAGAACCAGCCGGCGTCCGGCGACGAGCCGGTGGCAGTCATATCCGATGCCGGTGCTCATCGCCGGAGATCGGTCAGCAGGAGCTCGGCCACGCGCAGATCCTCTGGAGTCGTGATCTTCATGTTGCCCGGATCGGAGCCGAGGATCCGCACCATCCCGCCGGTTCGCTCCACCAGCCAGGCGTCGTCGGTGGCCCGGGCCAGCTCGTCCTCGGTGGCGGCGGCGAGCGCGTGCTCCAGGGCGGCGCGTCGGAACACCTGCGGCGTCTGGACCGCCCACAGCCGGGAGCGGTCCAGCGTCCGGGTGACGGTGGACCCATCCTGGCCGACCTCCTTGATCGTGTCCGCCACCGGCGCGGCGGCGATCACCGCCGCCGCATCCGGATGGCGCTCGAGCTCCAGCAGCGCCTGCGTGAACAGCGCCGGCGTGGCCAGTGGCCGGGCGGCGTCGTGGACGACGACCGGATCGCCGCCGGGGCAGGCGGCGAGCGCGTGGCGCACCGAATGCGACCGCTGAGCGCCACCGGGCACGGCGATCGTCCCGGCAGGCGCCGCGTCCAGCTCATCGGCGGGGAGGGCGACGATGATCTGGCCGACGCCCGGCACCGCGCGCAGCGAGTCCACGCTCCACTCCAGCATGGGGCGCCCGCAAAGCGGGACGAGCGCCTTGGGCCGGCCGGGCCCAAGGCGCTCGCCTCGTCCTGCGGCCACGATCAGCGCGACCGCCATGCGACTGTGCCGGTGAACCTACTTCGCGGCGACGGCCACCTTGCCATTGCCGTTCCCATTGACGTGGGTGTCCACCAGCAGTCCGTGGAGATGCTCCTCAACCTGCTCCTCATCCATCTCGAGCGCGTACATCAGCTCGGACGCGAGAATCTTCTTGGCCCGCGTGAACATCTGCTTCTCCCCCGTCGACAGCCCCTTCTCGGCCTCGCGGATGGCGAGGTTGCGCACCACTTCGGCGAGCTCGTAGATGTCACCGGTCTTGATCTTGTCCCGGTTGTGCTTGAAGCGCCGATTCCAGTTCTTGGGCATCTCGGAGCATTCGTCCTGCAGCAGGGCCAGCACCTTCTTGACGGTCTCCTCATCGATGACGCGGCGCAGGCCGGCCAGCGCCGCGTTCTCGGTCGGGACCATGACCGTCATGTCGTTGTGAAGGATCTTGATCGTCAGATACTCACGGCTCTCGCCGAGGACTTCCTTGGCCTCCTTGCGGAGCACCTTGCCCGCCCCGTGGTGCGGGTAGACGACGCTGTCACCGATCTCGAACTCGATATGCGGCGGCGCTTCGATCGGCTCCAGGTCATCCAGGTGCTCTTCCATTAGCTCTGTGATGGTGTCCTCCTCTGTCAAGGCGGAGCGGGCAGACACCCCGCTCGCTGGATTTCCTACGTCTGCAGGTAGCGATCAACGAGGTTGATCTCCTGCTGGCGGCGAAGGCCCTCCCGGATGTCCTTCGCCCGGATCTCGCCGACTCCGTCGACGGTCTCCAGCTCGCCATCCGATGCGGCGAGCAACTCCTCGAGGCCTCCGAACTCCGTCACGATCCGCTGGACGACCAGTCTGGGCAGTCGCGGTATGCGCCCCAAGATGCGGAATCCGCGCGGAGACACGGGGTAGTCGAGGGTGTTGAGCTTGCGGTCATATCCGAGCAGCTCAGCGAGCCGCCCGAAGTCCAGCAAGTCCTGATGCGGAAGCCTGGCCAGCTGATCCAGGACGACCGCAAAGCTGTCGTCGGTGTCCTCGAGGAGGTAGTCGTGGACGAGCGCCGCCTTGTCGGCGGCCACGCCGACCATCGTCTCGTCGAGCTGCATCTCGATCAGGCGCCCCTCGCTGCCCAGTTCGACGATGTAGCGCTCGATCTCGACCGCCATCCGCGTGACCAGCTCAACGCGCTGGATGACGGTGAGCACGTCGTGCAGCGTCACGCCGCCCTCGAACTCGAGCGCGGTCAGGCGCGTGGAGACCTGATCCAGGCGGCTGCGGTACTTGTCCAGGGTGGCGAGGGCCTGGTTGGCCTTGGCGAGCACGACCGGGATGTCCTCGAGGATGTACTTCATCCCGTCCACGTAGAGCGAGACCACTTCGCGACGCTCCGAGACGGCCACGACCATCGCGTCGGCCTGCTTGGAGACACGTTCGGCGGTGCGGTGGCGGGTTCCGGTCTCCATCGTGAGGATCGTCGGATCGGGCGTGAGCTGGACGTTCACGTGGACGATCTTCGTCGCATTCGAACTTAACGCGATCGCGCCGTCCATCTTCGCGAGCTCGTACAGGAAACTGGGCGAATAATCGATCTCGAGCTTGATCCCCCCGGAGAACAGAAAGCTCAGCTCGTCGACGTCACCGATGACGATCAGCGCGCCGGTACGGGCGTCGACGACGTTGTCGATCCCCTCGCGCAACGCTGTCCCGGGCGCCACCATCTCGAGCGCCCTCATGATCCGGGACTCTTGTCGAGACTCGAGCTCCTCTTTGAGCTCTTCCCCGGAACGCGGCGGCATCGAAGCTCATTTTAGCCTGGATCCACCGATACTGGGCGGAGACTCGGCGTCGGGGGCCGAGCGAGGCGCCATCGGCGGAGCACCATCAGGGTAATCCCTATGAGCGACGCCGATGGCGGATAGCGACGGCCATCCGGCGGCGAGACGACCCCAGGATCGATGGATCCGGGTTTAGCTCAGGCAGCGTCCGGAAATGATCTGACGTTGTGGCGGTGGCGACGTTGCCACCATCGCAATCCGTACGGTCGGCCGCTCTGCGCACGCAAGTCTCGCGCGACCCCGCGTGTCTCAGGCCGCCGCGGCGACCCGCTTCGACGGCCCCAGGGCGAACGCCAGGGCCCCTCTGAGCGTCTGGTGGACCTCCGGCGCCACCACGGGCGTGAGCCCGAACCGCTCGGCCTCGGACAGGCGGCGATCGGCGTGAGCGACGCTGCGCAGCTCACCGGTGAGCCCCAGCTCCCCGAAGCACGCGAGCGGCCGGTCGCCATCCCCGGTGAGCGCCACCCGCTTGGTGGCGCTGGCCACCGCCAGCGCGACCGCCAGATCGGCCCCCGGCTCATCGACGCGGACCCCTCCGACGACGTTGACGAACACATCGACGTTGCCGAGCCCGATGCCGGCATGGCGCCCGAGCACCGCGAGCACGAGCGCCAGCCGGTTGCGGTCCAGCCCGGCCACGACGCGTCGGGGCGGCACGAGCTCGGAGCTCGACACGAGGGCCTGGACCTCGACGAGCAGCGGCCGGGAGCCCTCCATCGCGCACAAGACGACACTGCCGGGCGATCGGGTGGCTTGCGACAGAAAGCGCGCCGAGGCATCGAGCACCTCGACGAGGCCCTGATCGCGCATCTCGAACACGCCGGCCTCGTTGGTGGAGCCGAACCGATTCTTGATCGCCCGCACCGTGCGATACGTGCGCTCGCGCTCGCCCTCGAACTGCAGGACGCAGTCCACCAGGTGCTCGAGCACCCGCGGGCCCGCCAGCGCGCCCTCCTTGGTCACGTGGCCCACGAGTAGCACCGCGATCCGCCGTTGCTTGGCGACGCGCATGATCTCCCCCGCCACCTCGCGGACTTGGGCCACCGAGCCGGCCGCCGATGAGAGATCGACCGAGTGCAGCGTCTGCACCGAGTCGATCACGCACACCTCGGGGCGCTCGTGCTCCAGCGTCGCCAGCACCGCGTGCAGATCGGTCTCCGCGATCACCGGCACGGCGAGCGCCTCTCCTCCGCCGAGCCGCTGGGCACGCAGCCGGATCTGAGCGGCCGACTCCTCGGCGGACACGTACAGCGTCCGCCGGCCCGCAGCGCACAGATTGGCCAGCGCCATCGTCGTCAGCGTCGACTTGCCGATCCCGGGCGAGCCGCCGATGAGCACGAGCGACCCCGGCACGATCCCGCCCCCCAAGACGTTGTCGAGCTCCCCGATCCCGGTGCTCAGCCGCTCATGGTCGACCGCTTCGACGTCGGCAAGTCTGACCGGGCTGACCGGCGCCGCCCGGTGGCGGGCGTCGGCACCCCCGGCACCGCCCGGGCCCCGCGGCGCCGCCGGACGGACCTGCTCCACCAGCGTGTTCCACTCCCCGCAGCCGGGGCAGCGGCCGGCCCAGCGGGCGGTCTCGTGGCCGCAGGCGGAGCAGACGTGCATGGAGGTCGGCTTGGGCATCGGGGACTCTGTGACGCAGCGTACGCCCGGGTCCAGATGCCATCGGCCCGCCAGGCCCGTTCGTCTCAGAATTGGCACAGCTCGGCACAGAACCGTGACACCGGACCACCGACCCGGAGCGCGGACCGAACGGCGGACGGCAACCACCAACCGGCCGGTCCCGAAACGCAACCGGCCCGGGCCCCACAACGGGGACCCGGGCCGGTTGGAAGTGATTTGCCGCGCGGGGCGGGAGAGCTACTCGGACAGACCGTCGCTCGCCGGGGCGTCGGCCTCGGGGGCTCCGGTCTCGGGCGCATCCTCGGTCCCGCCTTCGGCGCCGACGCCGACGGGCGTGGGCTCGGGCTCGGGCTGGATGACCGACAGCTTGACGTCCTCGTCGTCAGTGCCCTCGACGCCCGGCTCGACCAGGACCGTCGAGCCCGGCGGCACCTGCGAGCGCAGGACGAAGTCCGCGAGCGGATCCTCGATGTAGCGCTGGATTGCCCGGCGCAGGGGCCGTGCCCCCATCGCGGGGTCCCAGCCCTTGTCCACGAGCAGGTCCTTGGCCTCCTCGGACAGCTCCAGCTGCAGCTCGCGATCGGCCATCGACTCGCGAATCCGCATCAGCAGCAGATCGACGATCTCCTTGATCTCGTCCTTGGCCAGCTTGTGGAACACGATCACGTCGTCGATCCGATTGAGGAACTCGGGCCGGAAGACCTTCTTGAGCTCACCCATGATCCGGTTCTTCATGTCGTCGTACGTGATGCCCGTCTCGTCGTCTGACACCGCGAATCCCAGCGGCGTGTTACGGGCGATCTCGGACGCGCCGATGTTGGACGTCATGATCACGATGCAGTGACGGAAGTCCACCGTGCGCCCCTGGGCGTCGGTGAGCCGGCCATCCTCCAGGATCTGGAGCAGGATGTTGAACACATCCGGGTGGGCCTTCTCGATCTCGTCGAGCAGCAGCACGCTGTAGGGCTTGCGCCGCACGGCCTCGGTCAGCTGCCCGCCCTCGTCATATCCGATGTAACCGGGCGGCGAGCCCACCAGTCGGGAGACGGCGTGCTTCTCCATGTACTCGGACATGTCGATGCGGATCATCGTCTCTTCATCGCCGAACAGGAACTCGGCCAGCGTCCGGGCGAGCTCGGTCTTGCCGACGCCGCTCGGACCGAGGAAGATGAACGACCCGGTCGGACGCTTCGGATCCTTCAAACCCGCCCGCGAGCGCCGGATCGCCTTGGAGACGACCTCGATTGCCGGGTGCTGTCCGATGACGCGCTTGTGGAGCTCCTCCTCCATGCGCATCAGCTTGGCCGTCTCGGCCTCGGTCAGCTTGAACACCGGGATGCCGGTCCACATCGAGACGATGTCAGCGATCTCCTCCTCGCCGATCGACGGCCGCTCCGTCGATTCGCCCGCCTCCCACTGGTCGGCCAACTCGCGCTTCTTCTGGGTGAGCCGGCGCTCCTTATCGCGGAGGTTGGCGGCCTTCTCGAACTCCTGGGACTCGATCGCCTCCTCCTTGGCGCGGCGGGTCTCCTCGATCTCATCCTCGAGCTCGCGGTACACCGGCGGGGAGGTCATCGACTTGATCCGCATCCGCGA
>DATCFW010000262.1:0-2411 GCA_036509295.1 Solirubrobacteraceae bacterium
GCCACGCCCAGCAACCCGCCCGCCCCCGGCGCCACCGTCCCCGCCAAGCGCCCCGATAATCGCCGGAACCGCCTCCACATCATCGGCCCGGCTCAGGTTGATCGCGCACCACCCGTCCGCCGCCCGCACCAGCCGGGCAGAACCGCCGGCCGACACCCGCCCGCGCCGCCGCCACCCCGCCAGCGCGGCCCGCCCCGCCACCAGCTCGCCCGGATCAGCCCGCACCTCGACGCCAACATCCCGGGTCACGGAAGCCAGCTCGGAAACCACCGCGCAGAGCAGCCCAAACGCCGGGGCCGGCGACATCACCGGCACCCCGTCCGCACGCCCGGTCAGCGCCATCCCCCCGGACGCCGCCCAGCCGAGCACCGGGCACCCTTCCAGCATGGCTCAATTATCGAGTACCTTGCCGCGTGCGCCTGTTTCAGTGGGACCGAGACTTCGGGGTGTTCTTCAGCACCCAGGGCATCTCCAACATCGGAGACGCCGCCTGGGGCGTCCTCGTCCCGCTCTACGTCCTCCAGCTCACCCATAACCCGCTGCAGGTCACCGCCATCGCGATCATCGAAGCGGTCGCGTTCAGCCTGCTCCGGATGCCGTTTGGCGCGCTCGCGGACCGCCTCGAGTGCCGGCGGCTGATGATCATCGCCGACCTCGGGAGGACGCTGCTCACCCTCGTCATCCCAGTGGCGGCCGCGTTCAACGCCAACACGCTGATCGTGATCTACATCGTGATCGTCCCCATCGAGGCGTTCTCGGCCCTGTTCGACTCCGCCGCCGGCACCGCCGTCCCGATGCTGGTGACCGAGGACAAGCGCGGAATGGCCTACGCCTGGCAGGAGAGCTTCGAGTCGATCGCCTGGGTCATCGGCCCTGCGCTGGGGGGCGTCCTCGCGGTCGCGTTCGGCACCGGCAAGGCGCTCGGCCTCGACTCGGTGACCTTTCTCGTCTCGGTCGCAGGCCTCACAGCCATCCGCAAGCGCTTCGAGCCGGCCGCAGACGAAACGCACGAGCCGATGTGGGCGTCGGTCCGCTCCGGCCTGCGGCTGATGATCGCCGACCGCGTGCTCCGCCGCGATCAGCTCGTCTGGAGCCTGTACTCGATCCTCGGCAGCAGCATCGTCCTCGGCCTCGTCTACGTCTCCACCAAGGGCGGCAGGAACGACGCGGCCCTCGCCACCATCGCCGTCGCCGCCTACGCGGCCGGGTCCGCCGTCGGCACCCTGCTCGCGGCCAGGTTCGAGGGCGCCCCCAACCTCTGGCTGGCCGAGGCGGCCGGCCTCGGCGTCGCCGCCGCGGGCGCCGCCCTGCTCGCCGTCGGGGGAGTGCCCGCGATCCTCGCGGGCGGCGCCCTGTTCGGCCTCGGCGAGGGGCTAGTGCTGGTGTTCCACCTGACGCTGCGGGCGCGGGTCACCCCGGACGGCTACTTCGGCCGGATCACGGGCGTGGCCGGGGTGGCGGGCCAGATCACCAGCGGCCTCAGCATGGTCTGGCTCGGCCTGATCCTGCGCTTCGCCCCCGGCCGGGCCGCGTTCATCGTGCTCGCCGCCGCCGCGGCCGCCCTCGCCGCCGCCGTCGCGCTCGCCCCCAAACCCCAAGATCAAAACCATTCCGATATCGAACGGACCGCGGTTCCACCCGATTCGCCAGCCGCGCCCTGACCCTTGGCGGCGAAAACCCGCGTGACCCCGCCCGGCGGCCCCCGGTACCCTGCACGGGTGGAGATCCGAGTGGCCACCGCAGAAGACTGGCCCAGCATCTACCCCTTCTACTCGACGATCATGGACGGGGGCAGGACGTACGCGTTCCCCGAAGGCCAAACCCTCGAAGAGGCGCGCCCCTGGTGGATGGAGCAGCCGCCCGGCCGCACCGTCGTCGCGGTCAACGACCCGGCCGTGCATCTGTGGAAGTCGCTCGGGCTCGAGGTCATCGGCACCGTCCCCGAGTCCTTCGATCACCCCGACCACGGGCTCGTCGGCCTGCACGTGATGCACCGCCGGCTCTGAATGACGCCCGCCCAGCGTCGGACCGTGGCCGCGATCGAGGCCGAGCTCGCCCGGCTCATCCGCTACGACGACGAGTCGGTCGTGCACGACGCCTGGATCAGGCAGCGCTACCAGGGCGGCTTCGCCGCCAGCTACGTCCCCGCCCGGTCCGCGGCGGTGCAGACCGCGTGGCACGAGGCCGGGCACGCGGTCGCCGCGCTCGCGGTCGGGGCCCGGTTCAGCTCGGCCAGCATCCGGGCGGGCGGGTCGACGTCCGGACGGGTGCACTCGATTCAGGGCGGCGGCGACCAGTCCTTCGTGATCGCCGCCGGCGGCCAGGTCGCCGAGCGCCTGCGGGACTGGACGCTGCCGGAATCCGATGCGGAGCTGCGGGCCTGGCTGGCCGGCTGGCGCGCCGACGGCGGC
>DATCFW010000263.1:0-3428 GCA_036509295.1 Solirubrobacteraceae bacterium
AGAGCCTGGGTAGGGCCGAAGACCGGCCCACCCTCCGCAGGCCGTTGCCCGTTCGGGCGTCGAATCGGCGTCCCGCTCACCACGACCGTCCCGGCGCGACCGTGGTAGCCGATCGGCACATGGCGCCAGTTGGGCAGCAGCGGCTCAGCGTCGGGGCGGAAGATCCGGCCAAGGTTGCTCGCGTGCTCCAGCGAGGAGTAGAAGTCGACATAGTCGTTGACCGTGAACGGTAAGCGCATGACGGCGCCATCGAGGGGGATCCGCGCCGCGGGCGGGATGCCAGCGGCGACGCATCGCTGCACGCCTCGGCGCAGCTCGCGCCATCGATCGGGATCCGCGGCCAGGAGCCGGTCCAGGTTCGGGGCCGCGATCAGCTCCCGGTCCACCCCCAGGTCGCCGTCGAGGGCGGCCAGCTCGATGGCGTCGTCGTGCAGCCGGACGCAGAGGCGCGGCTCGGACGACGCGTCTCGCTGAACCGAGCCGTACGGCAGATTGGAGATGCCGAAGCCGTCACTCATGTAGTAGGCCCAGCTGTGCCAGCGCCGCGATCGGCTCGCTGATGCTGCAGGTGCCGAATGCCGTGAACGAGGTCCGCGCCGCTTGCAGCTCCTCTTCCCCGAGCGCCAGCGAGCCCAGGTCCGTGCGTGTCAGCGCCTCCTCGATCTCCCGGTGCGGCGCCCGCGTTTGGGCCCGTCTCGTCGCCACCCACAGGTTCAGGAACCCATGGACCTCGACGCCGAGGTCGGCGTCGAGGTGGCGCAGCGGCTGGTGAAGCCCGGCAGTCGCCTTGAACGGCAGACCGCGAGCCACCGACTCGACGACGAACTTCGCAACCATGGGTACAGAGGGCACCGCTTCGGGCGCCAGCCCGCCGCAGCGCAGCTTGGGGCGAGCGCCGAGCCGGCCGATCGCGGCTACGTCACCTGAGCTGCCCTCCAGAAACAGCTCGGCCCGCGGGAACGCCCCCCGCCAGCCCGCGATGACCGCGGGTCCGGCCCGCAACGGGATCTCGATCGCCGTGACGTTGGCGCGAGTGCCCAGCAGGCGGGCGGCCTGCGCCGCCGCGCTCTGCGGGATGTCCGCGGGCACCACCAGACCCAGCTCGAACCGATGCGCGTCCTCCGCGACCAGTTCGGCGAACGCGGCGACCCGCCGGACGGGCAACAGGAACCGCCCGACCCAGCGGCGATGGAGGCCGTCCCGCCACCGGACATGGGACGCCACCGCCGCCTCCAGGCTGAGATCGCCGGGGGGGAACTGGGAGGCATCGTCGAACAGGCGGTCAAGCACCTGCGGTGCGAGTCTTGCCCGTCGGGCGTTCGCCAGCTCGCTGGGCCCCCGGCCGGCGGGTACGGCGCTCATTGGCGCGCGGGACTCGAGCCCACCGCGCTGGGCTCAGGATCGGCGTCGGCCAGCTTGTCCTCGTTCCATGAGAACGCATACCGCGCATTGTGGACGGCGCGCCACTGCGATGTGAGCCGCAGCGGCTGAAACGTGTTCCACATCACCGCCAGCTCATCGGTATGCGTCGCGCCCAGGGCTCGCTCGGCGGTCCCCGGCTGAGGCCCGTGGGGCCGACCGCTGGGATGCAGGGTCACGCAGCCCACGTCGACGCCCTTGCGAGCGCCATAGTTTCCCGCGGCGTCGAACATCACCTCCTCGGACTGGATGTTCGAATGGTGATACGGCAGCGGCACGGCCGTCTCGTCCCAATCGAGTATCCGCGGCGCGAACGTGCTCACCACGAAGCCCGGGGCCTCGAAGGCCTGGTGCGCCGGTGGCGGCAGATGGACCCGCCCGGCGCGGGGCTCGAAGTCGTCGGCATTGAACGTGTACGGATAGACGAACCCATCCCAGCCGGCGACGTCGAAGGGATCACCAGGTAGTCCCGCTCGCGGAACGGCACCCGCCCGAACACCGACCTCAGGACCCCGCCCCCGCGATGGATGTAGAGCAGCTCATCGCCTTCGCCGTTGCGGTACAAGCCGTTGAGCGGCTCCACCGGCTTGGCCACCGACACCTCGATGTCGTCGTTGAACATCAGCAGCCGACGAGCACTGAGCGGATCACCTCCCGGCGCCAGCGGGCGGACGTCGGCCAAGCGGTGTACGTGGGCGGGCGGCACCCACTCGTCGCGAGTGTTCGGGGTGAACGGTCCGATCCCGTCGAGCCGGCAGGGCGAGCGCAAGCGGTACAGCGGCCCCTCGTTGCCGGAGAACCCCTCATATCCGAGCAGCTCCTCGACCAGCAGCCGCCGCGAGCCATTCTGCCTCCAGACCTGCGAATGGCGCTTGGCCGGAACCTCGCCGAGCGTGTGGTAACGCATCCGATTCCCCGATCCTCAGAGGTTGCCGCGACGCGCCTGCTCGCTCTCCAAGGCCTCGAACAGCGCCTTGAAGTTCCCGTCTCCGAAGCCCCGGGCGCCGTGGCGCTCGATCACCTCGAGGAACACCGTGGGGCGATCGCCGATCGGCTTGGTGAAGATCTGCAACAGGTAGCCGTCGTCGTCGCGATCGACGAGGATGCCCTGGTCACGCAACTGAGTCAGCTGGGGAGCCACCTCGGGTACGCGTTGCGGGACCTCGTCGTAGTAGGCCGCCGGAATCGAGAGGAACTCAACGCCTCGCCGGCGCAGCTCGGCCACGGTGCCGACGATGTCACGGGTGGCAAGGGCCAAGTGCTGGGCTCCGGGCCCTTCGTAAAACTCCAGGTACTCCTCGATCTGGGACTTGCGCTTACCCTCGGCGGGCTCGTTGATCGGGAACTTCACCGAGCCGCTCCCGTTGGTGACCACCTTGGACATCAGCGCCGAATACTCGGTGGAGATGTCGTTATCGGTGAAGTGGATCATCTCCCGCATGCCGAACACGTCCTCGTAGAACTTCACCCAGGGATTCATGTCCTGCACGTTGCCGACGATGTGGTCGATCCCGAGCAGCATCCCGGATGGCTCGCCGATCTGTCGCGCCTCGTAGCCGGGCAGGAAGGGTCCGTCGTACTCACCGCGCTGCACGAAGGTGTGAATCGTCTCTCCGTAGGCCTGGATGGACGCGACCCGGACGATGCCGTGCTCGTCGGACAGCTCGTGGGGCGCCGCGACCGAGATGGCGCCGCGCGCGGTGGCCTCCCGATACGCCGTTTCCACGTCGGGCACGCCGAGGGCGATCACCTTGACGCCGTCGCCGTGCGTGTGCTGGTGAACAGCGATCTCCGAGTTGGAGCCGAGCGCTCCCGTGACGACCAGACGGATCCGCCCCGACTGGAGGACGTGCGAGACCTGATCGCGAGAACCGGTTTCGAGCCCTTTGTAGGCAACCTCCTGAAACCCGTAGGCGTGAATGTAGAAGTAGGTGGCCTGGAGCGCGTTGCCGGCGTAGAGCTCGACGTGATCGATGCCGAGGAGCGGCATGAAGTCCGCGTTGCGAGCG